>JAUZOH010000081.1 GCA_030706565.1 Bacteroidota bacterium
AACATTTTCAAGGGTATAAGCGGCAGCTTCCTCATCGCTCAGTTGTTTTGACCATTTCACTCTGGCTAAAGGGTTAGCCCCTTTCCCCCTGCTGTTGTATTCTGCATAAAAGGTGGTTTGTTCCCGTTGGGGGTCATTCCAGTTACTCCAGCCTTCAGGACGAATACATTCATCCATAGTGCAGTTAATAAATACTGTTTTGGCAAAAGCCCTCCAGGGACGGCCCAGATATGCTTTTGTTACACCTTTATCAGCCGTTAAATGGCAGTTTTTAAAAACATATCCAAATCTGTTACCCTGTGGAGTGGAAGCAGCAGTATAATATGAATTTATTTTAATGTGAATACGGCAGTTTTCGAATAAAGCCACAGCCGAACCAAAGATAAAATCTGTAGTTCCTTCGATGTAACAATTGGAAAAATACATACGGCCTATGCCATGTGCAAATAAAGTATCCTGATTGCCTAAAAACCTGCAGTTCATGAAAACCACCTGATCAGCCACTACCCGGACAGCCACGGCTTGTCCAACGCGACCGGCGGCATTCTCGAAACTAATGTTCTCAGCCCTGAATCCTTCGGCATCAACGGCAAACGTAAAGGACGTCCAGGTATTAATAGTATCCCTGCCTGTCACTTTGGGGTTGTAATCGTCCCAGATGATCAGGGTATGTTCAGTACTTTCTCCAATTATCGTTAAATTGATTTTTGAAGAAGGAACTATCACTTTTTCGCGGTATACCCCATTTTTAACAAAAATGACTGTACGTTTACTGCAGTTGTCAGGCACAACATTGATTGCAGCCTGAATCGTCCTGAAATTTCCACTGCCGTCAGGGGCAACCACTATATCATACCCTGATGCATAAACATAACAACTACTTGTAAAAAACAATACAAGACAATAAATTAATATTTTTATGGTTTTCATGATAATTTACAATATAAATAGAATATCTATTCACCTTCATCTTTAATAATACAGATCAACTTCTTTAATAATAAAATCAGTCTGTCCGTAGAATATTAAAGAAAAAATACAAAAAATATGCATAAAACACAAGGCATCAAAATCTGCGCTATCTGGACATTTTAGTTTATGATCCCCATTTCTTTAAGCCACATTTCGCAAAGTTTGGTCCATAAATCCGTACTCCCCGGGTTTTCCCCCATTCCTATAGAATGACCGCCTTGTGGAAAAATATGCAGTGATGCCGGAATCTTCTTTTCCCTTAATGCCTGATAAAATAATATACTGTTTTGAGGATTGACAGTTTTGTCGTTGTCGGCGTGAACAATAAAGGCCGGCGGAGTTTTTGGGGTTACCTGAAGCTCGCTGGAATACTGCTCAATTAATTCAGGGGAAAGATTCTTACCCAATAAATTATCCCTGCTTCCCAGATGGGCATATTTTCCCATCGAGATCACCGGAGAAACCAACAGCATAAAATCCGGGCAGAAAGGTTGCTTGTCTAATGAATCGCCAATGGCAGAAATATCTTCGGTATGTGTACCCAAAGAAGAAGCCACATGACCACCGGCCGAGAATCCGATGACCCCTATTTTGTCAGTTTTAATATTCCAGTTATTTGAATTTGCCCGTATAAGCCTGATTGCCCTTTGAGCATCCTGTAAAGGAACTTTTGACCTGTCGATCAAATCAGGAGAAATAGGAAGCCTAGAAATCAAAACAAATGCATTTATGCCCAATGAATTGAACCATTTGGCGACATCCGTGCCGCTGCTTACATAGGCATAATGGTGATATCCTCCGCCAGGACAAATAATGACAGCTGCCCCTTTATTTTTCTCCGGATCTGCAAAATAAGTATATATACCCGGCACACCTACCCTGAAATACCGCTCGTTGACAATGCTATCCTTTAAATTTAAGCCTTTTGAATTAATCATTTTCCCGGAAGGCCACAAAGGAATAAACTCCTGGGCCGAAGCCCTTAATCCACAGATAAGAAGAATAAGACAAAATAATCTTACTTTTAAGTTAATCATTTGTTATAAATTTATTTTTAATGCCAAATAGACTTGAAGTTCAAATTCAAATGAATTGATATTTTTCTACTGAATTCATAATCTGCCCCTTATGTACGGACTTTCAATTTTAATTTAATCCAATATAAGCTTTTTCATCATAGTATTAACCCCTGGTATGTTTATGATATAAACTCCTTTAGAGAAATTCTCCATATTGATCTCTTGCGTAAAAAACCGGTTTTCTTTTTGGACCCTGATTATTTTTAACGGGCAACCAACTACATTGGTTATTGTTATTTTGATCTCACCAATAAAATCATTATCAAGCTGCAGATAGAACTTGCCCCTGCATGGATTAGGATATACGGATAAAGTGTTATTTTCAGAAATATTCTCCAGGCCGGTTGAGGAAGTAAAATTTGCAGTGACTGTCCTGTCGCTATCGGCGGTAAATGTCAAGGCCGGATTTATAGAAACATCCGTCTTCCCTTCAGTCCACTTAGAAAAATTATATCCAGCGGCAGAAGCAACCGATAATGAAACAGCCTGCCCAAAGGAGAAAGTTCCTGTACCTGAAACAGAACCGGAATTTAAAGGATTTATTTTTACAGATATAATATAGGAAGGCTCTCCGGTGGTTAATTTTATTCCACTGACAGTTGCAGAATATGTGGATACTGCATTGCCACTGGTCACCGTAACTGACGATCCGTTTTTGAAAACCAGTCCGGTAATAAAATAAGCCTTTACTCCTGACGAAGCAGAAATTTTTACATTATCCAATACCACATCATTGATTGATCGTTCAGGCAATCCCCAAAAAACACCGGCATTTGATGAACCGGAAATAGTAATATTTTTCAAAACTATATGCTGCCAGCTTGGAGTGGTTGATGTTATTGCCTGTGTTGTATCTGAAGAAGGAGTTGAGGGGGTTGACGGGTAATAACTTGTAATATAAATAGGATTGGTTACCCCGCTCATTGTAATGTTTGAATAGTAAAGATATTGCTCAGAACCGCCACGTCCGCGGGCGGTTTTCATTCTTATTCCTGAAGTAGTGCCCGTGAATGAACAACTGTCAACTTTGATATTGGAAATATCTGCTGCATAACTGCCAATAGAACAACCATGGCCCACGCCAAAAGTGCAATTTTTTATAAACACATTCTGGCTTCCGCTGTCCATGGCAATATTATCATCGCCACAAGCAATATTGCAACCGCTAATTTCAACATTGGGCGACCAAACGTCAATCCCGTCCGTATTGGGAGAAGAAGAAGGTGCGGTAATAGTAATATTTGATATTGTTGCGTTAGATGATGATTTTCCAATAGTGATGTGAACATTCGGGGCATTTTGCAAGCTGATGCCCAGCACTGCAATATTCGTGCAGGCATCAAACCTGATCATGCAGGGCCTGGAAATGGATTTATTGGCTTTATAAGCCGTCCACCAATCCGATCCCTGCCCGTCAATCAGCCCGGAGCCGCTTACTTCAATATTGTTCAGATTTTTCCCGTAGATAAAATCCGTATAATCATCCGCAGTACCTGAATTCGGATATGATCCGGCAACGGTTCCGTTACCGCTCCCATACGGAAGCATCCTCAAAACTGCCCCGCTTGAGATTTGCAGATTAATATTGCTTTTCATGGAAATTGGCCCGCTTAGGAATGTTCCGGCGGGAATAAGCACCTTTCCGCCACCAGCTAGCGAACAGGCTTCAATTGTTTTTTGTATTGAAGAAGTATTATCGATGATCGTACTGCTAACAGCACCGTAATTTGTAATGTCAAAAACGGCATTGGGAATCACAGGCAATGTGGCTGCATCAATGTTGACAGAATTTAATCCATAGCAACCAGCAAGTGAAAAGAATATGTAAAATAATCTCAACCTTAATTTCATCACTTTTATTTGACTTCAGGAACGAACCGTATCCTCCTCACTTATTGGGGTCATCAAAAAATTGCATTGAATTGCAATTTATTCATGAATTAAAAAATTGCGAATATGGCCTTGTGCCATATTCGCAATGTAAAAAAAGTATTATTTACTGCTTAACCGCCAACGGGGATCGCCTGCAGAGGAAGCCCCTGCAAATGCATGATCCTTAATGGCAAAATTACCAGCTGCAGGATTTGTAAACAATGCTGCAGCATTGCCGGCGTAACCGGTTAAATTAGGGATTATCCCTTTAGTCATAATAAAATCAGAAGTATTATAACAATTGGTAACAATAGGTGCCTGAGACCCTTCATAGCCATTCCCATAGGTAATGGTTCCCGAATTATTCACAAATCTGATACTGCTAAAGATACTATTTGTTATAGTGTAAGTTGCCGGAGCAAAAGCCGTAGCAAAATCAAAGAAATATTTCCCTGAATTAACCATATCATAGAAAGTACAGTTGGAAATATTCAAGGAAGTGATATTTCTATATTTAGACTGAATAAATATATCCATTCCCATAAAAGTAGTCCCATCAAGCGAAATATTATCAACCAGAGGGGAACTGTTCGAATCCATGGTTATCAATCCATATCCCTTAATATTAGCAACGATACAGTTGGATACGATGAAATTCGAAACCGTAATACTGCCCCGTACACGAAGAACGCCGCGGAAATCCCTTACCTGGCAATTTTTGAAAGAAACAGTGCTGAGGGTACCTGTACTCGTACTTGGATTGAAACAATAATCAGCAGTAGGATCATAACCTCCAACTTTAAGATTTTCGAATGTTATAGCACTCATACTTAATGCAGAAGGAAGAGTGATGCCTTTGGTCTTTAATTTGGTTGTATCAGTTCCCGGTAAGGCATAAAAATTGACGGCCTGTAATCCGGCTTTCACCGTTAAAGCAACATCCGTAGCACTTCTGAATACATACTTCCCGTTAGGCATCACAATGGTCAAGGAACTTGCAGTACAGGTATCCATGACAGTCTGGATTGATAAAGTATCTGCAGCAGTAAGCCATACCGTTCTCTCTGCTGCCGGTGGATTTGAGTATGTAACAACACTAAGGCTTCCCCGTTTGTTTGCATCCGTATTGTAAACATCAAGGGTATAATTTGTTGCAGCAGTCAGACCAGTAATGGTTTTCTTTCCGGCAGTTTTTTCTGTTGCGGAAATATCATATTTCTGTGCTGTTCCTCCGGCAGGAGTAACCATAAAATGAGTCACTGCCGAACCTGCAGGCCAACTGACCGTAACAGAGGTGGATGTTTTATCCGTAGGACCGACCGGATTCAAGATCTGTTCTGCTTTTGTTTTAAAAGTAGCTGAAATGTACTTGGAATCAGGCAAACCCGTTGCACTGGTAGTCTTGACTCTGGCCGAATAACTTGTATTTCCGTACAAATCGTTAAGTGAAAGATCGACTACATCGACAGAAGAAGAGAGGGTATCCGAAGATATCTGAATGGTATCGATCATATTTGTAAATGCAAGACTATCCCGGCTTAATTCCACAATATAAAGTTTAACGCCGGGCACTGTCGGCCATTCCAAAACAGCACTGGTGGCTGTGACATTATTCGCAGCTAATGAATAAGGATGAAAAGCCCGTGCATAACTGCTGTCAGCCTTAAAATCAAATTTCTCACATGAAGCTAAAACCAGCAACATCAATCCCCAAAGGGTTAAATGGCTTATATATTTTTGAATAAATCGTATTTTCATGATATAAAATTAAAAGATTTAATAATCATAAGAATTAGATAACAAACCGCGAGATTCACTGATGTTTGTGGTGAAAATTGGATAAAGGTGCCTGTTTGCGACAGGATTATCCAAACCGCTGCTAAAAAGAGTTACCCTGTTTAAGCAACTTGAAAGAGTTTTAGCATCCAGACCTGATAACCAGGTAGTTTTCAAATAAGTTATACCTTTTTTAGCACTGCCGGTAGTGTCGCGGTCAGCATAAAAATTAATATCCGATTTGTCAATGGTTTCATTATCCGATTTATACTTATAATATACAGCAACAGGAAGATTATCATAAGGTGCCTGTCTGTTAAACATTTTCGTGAGTGCATCGCGCTGTTCCTGGATCTTGGAGGATAAGAGGTTCCAGCGAACCAGGTCATATTTACGGATTCCTTCACCGCCAAATTCCAATGCACGTTCTTTAACAATAGCGTTAAAAAATGAAGGTTCATCCGTAAAGCTTTCTACATAATCATCGACTTTCTGTTTATAATAAGCTGAAGAGAAAGCCCTTGCCCTGACCTGCTTAAACACCTGTTTTGCAAGAGCTGTAGGCCCATGGTTGAGTGCATTTTCTGTCTCGGCAAGCATCAACAATACATCAGAATAACGCATCAGTACCCAGTTTATACCATAACCAATTTTACCGTTAGCCGCTAAATTCTGGCTCTTAAAGGCATCGCTCATCCAGCGCTGATCCCATTTCTGAAAATTGTATGACATCGGATTCGTCTGAAAATCCTCCTGAACTTTACCCTTGGAATTGAAGTTGTAATAAGCAATGGTAACATCCCTTCTCAGATCAACAGAATCGAACATGTAGAAATAATAAGCACTGGTATTTACAACATTGGCATTATTCCCGTATCCATATTTCGGGTTGGTATAAAATCTTACCCCGACAGAATAGCCCTGTTCACCACTACGGCCCAGTCCCATAGCCACTTCAAACATATTCTCGTAACTGTTATCCAGATCCATGTGGTTCAGATTCTTAAAAAGCTGAAGGAATGACGAATTTAACTTATGAGTTCCATTTTCAAATATTTCCTTGCATTCCTTATTAGCCAGAGTATAATAATACTCCCAGTTACTACCCCTTTCGGTTGGGAACCCGGCTTTATTGCGGATGGAGTAACCGCCACGGGACAAACACATACGGGCAATCAATCCTTTAATAAATCCTTTATTGATCCTTTCGGTTGTCAATGAAGAACTCCCTCCTACCCAGTCTACATAATTTTCAGCTTCCTGTAAATCTTTGATGCAATGGTCATAAATGGTATCCCGGTCGGTAACCGGCAAATAAACATTGGAAAGGTCATTTAAAGTAGGTTCTGTTTTGTAAGGGGCATCGCCCCAGTTTCTTGCCAATTCGAAATAGGCAACAGCCCGCAAAGCCAGAGCTTCACCCAGGTAACCCAACATGGTTTTCTTTGTTACAGCATCACCTGATGATAGTAAAGGGCTGGTACGAATACCCTGAATCACCCAGTTGGTCCTTTCAATCATGGTATATTCCTGTCCCCAGTCCATCTGCGAGTCGCTGGCTTTAGCGAAGTAATTTGACTGCCCCCGGTTACCGGTTTGGTTATACGAAGTTTCGTCTGCACCGACGAACTCTATATCAGAATTTGTTGTATAATTAAGGGACAAGCGTGCGCCATACATATTACCCTGAGTTAACCTTGCATAACATCCGTTAAGTGCATACTGGGCAAAAGTGGTTGAGTTAAAAACAACATCAGCCGTATATACGGAAGGAGAAGTCTGGTCCAAAAAATCCTTTGAACAGGAGTTTATGCCCATCACAAAAACTATTATTATAAATGAATAAAATATTTTTTTCATCTTTAATCAAATTAGAATGTTAAATTAAAACCTCCCACAAATGTTCTGCTTCTGGGATAAGCAGAGTAATCCACACCAGGAGTAAGTGGTGTGCTTCTGCGGGTATCAACTTCAGGATCTGGCCCGCTATACTTTGTAAAGCAATAAAGATTATAGCCGGTAAAGTATACCCTCAGATTAGTCAAACCCAGTCTCTGTGATATACCTTTAGGTAAAGTATAACCAAAAGTCAGGGTGTTTAACCTCAGGAAGGAACCATCTTCGATAGCCCACGAATGTAAAGGGGTACGGGTCATAACAGGGCTCCAGATAGTGGCATTCTTATTTAACTCCTTCAAACGATCGGGATCAGCATATTGACCATTATATATATTTAAACCTGTTTCAGGATCAATAATGGTAAAGCGTTTCCCAAGAGCCATTTCGTTCTGCAAATTCTGATACTTACGGGTAAGTCCAAAAGCAGTATTGTCAATTTTATTGGCATTATAGATGTCATTGCCATAAGACCAGTTAAAGAAGGCGGATAAATCAAAACTTTTATAGGTCATATTGATGCTAAACCCACCGGTATGAAGAGGATTTGCGTTTCCGATTACTGTTTTATCCCTGGCATCTATCACGGAGTCACCATTCAGGTCTTTAAGTTTCAACATTCCCGGGCCTATCAGTGAGGAGGTCAATACCTGTGAGTTGGCAACTCCGGGTTTGATTACCCAGGTATTGGTTGAAGTATTAAAGGTGAAGTCGTCAAATGAGTACATTCCATCGGTTACATATCCGTACATTTGTCCAAGGGGTTTACCTTGCTCAACTATATAATCGTCCTGCGGGTCAGCACTGCCGTTCCATGAAGAAGAGTAGGTTTTGAAATTCGACTCGCCGTTGACGAATTTATCCACTTTGTTTTTGTTGAAAGCAATGTTAAACGATACGGAAAGGCTGAAATCTTTTTTATCCACAAGGGTTGCATTCAGGGTATACTCCATTCCTTTGTTTGAGGTCTGCCCTATGTTCTGGTATTGGCTTGAGTAACCCGAGAAAGGAGGAAGAGGCGACTGGATCAGTAGGTCTTTGGTGGTGTTCCAGTAAAAATCAACTGTTCCTGAAATCTTGGAATTGAATAAACTAAAATCAAAACCGGTATTTCGAGTATAAGTGGTCTCCCATTTTAATTCGGGATTATCCAAAACAGATCCGGGCACCAACTGGCTGGCTTCCTTTTCATTTAGCCAGTATGGATTATTGTCGTTGCTGGAACTAAAAGTCATTTCACCAAGGCCGGAGGATATCCGGTTATTCCCTGCCGATCCGTAACTAACCCTTAATTTCAAATCGGATAACCAGTTGCTTTGGTTTTTAAGAAAGTTTTCTTCAGACATTCTCCAGGCTAAAGCAGCAGATGGGAAATAACCCCATTTATGATTTTTAAATTTGCTCGAACCATCAGCCCGGTAAGTAATAGTCAGTAAATACCTGTCGAAAACGGTATAATTAATACGGCCAAAATAGGATTCCATGTTTTCATCGGGACTTATGTTTGTAACCGTATTTTGAGGGGTTCCCAGATTCATAAGGGCCAGCACTTCATTTGTACCCATTGTGGCAGGGAAAAAGCGGGACTCATTGGTTATGGATTTACTGGAGGAAGAGGTAACTTCATTTCCCACCAATACCGTCAGGTTTTGGCCTTCAAATAAATTTTTCTTATCAAAAGTCAGGGTATTGGCGTTTCTCCAGCTCGAACCTTCCACATTGTTGATATTTGCAATAGGTTGCCCACCATTATCCTTTGCCTGGGAAGTAGCAGGGCCATATACATTATCGGTACGGTTTCTGTTAAACTGATATCCCCATTCAGAACGGAAAATAAGACCCGTGAAAATATTCCAGTTAATTGCAGCATTTAGATTATCAGAAAATTGTTTCTGCTTTTTATATTCATCATTGGCCGATTTTACCGGATTATATAACAAACTGGCAGTTTCCGGTGAATTGACATCATCTTCATTCAGGGTTTCAGAGCTAAAATCCCTCAAACCTTTGGTAGGTGCATATTTTACTGAATTACGCAAACGGGTGTTGGCCCCGGAACCTTGAGAAACACCGGCTCCATCCACAACTGTATAAATCAACCTGTTGTTAAAATCAAGACTTAAAGCCTTGGAGAGTTGGGTATTAATTTTAAAACTTACATTATTCCGCTCATAGCCGGAATTGATCATAATGCTTTTTTCATCAGAGCGGTTAAGTCCTAAATTGTATTTTGTAGCTTTAGTCCCTCCGGTGACAGACAAATTGTAATTCTGGTCCAAACCCGTGCGGCCGAATATTTCTTTTTGCCAGTTTGTACCTTTCATCGATTTATAAATATCTAAATCATTGTAATCGCCATAATAGCTCTTGAAAGTTGAGGATTGATCCAACTCGTATTGATACATGACATATTCATAAGGATTCATGACATCAATTGCCCTGGCCATCTTTTTGACACCCACATAAGAATTTAAGCTGACCGTGGTTTTGCCTTCAATACCGCTTTTAGTGGTCACAATAATAACCCCGTTAGCTCCACGGGCACCATAAATTGCAGTAGAAGAACCATCCTTCAAAACATCTATTGACTGGATATCCGTAGGAGGGATGTTGGAGATACTGCTTACCGGGAAACCATCAACAATATAAAGAGGAGAATTATCCTGAGTTATGGAACCTCCTCCCCTAACCCTGATCTTGATTTCAGCATCCGGAGAGCCTTCAGTCGTAGTAACCTGAACACCCGCCAGCTTACCTGTAATTGCCTCAGCTGCCGAACCAACCGGAATATCTTTCAATTGCTTATCACTTACAGAGGTTACTGCTCCGGTTAAATCTCTTTTTCTAACCGTACCATAACCAATTACCACCACTTCATTCAAGGATTTTGCACTTGCCAACATTTCCACATCCAAAATGGAACGGTTTTGTACTTCTACTTTCTGTACACGATAGCCCACATAGGAAAATTCAAGAGAAGCAGTCCCCGAAGGTACAGTAATCTTGTATTTACCATCCACATCGGTAACTGTCCCTCCTGTACCTCCGGCAACCTTAACCGTCACGCCAGGAAGGCTTTCACCTGTTGAAGAATCCATGACTTTACCGCTTACTTCCAACTTCTGAGCCATGATATTGGTCAGATTAAAAAGGCAAAATATCAGCGTAAGTAACCTTACCTTTTTAACAACATACCGGTTTAGCCCGATAAGTTCTTTTGTAAATTTATTCATAATAAATAATTTAGTTAGTCTGTTTCTGGTTCTGATAATTCTGTTTAGGCTTAATAATGGAAAATGAATTTCACAATGGAATCGTTTGCAGTAATAAAACTGCCAAAAACAAAGAGATTAAAAACAAGGTTCTGATTTTTTTCTTCATCATATTCGAGAATAAAGGTTGAAACTTTTAAAATCTTTATGAAATAGTAATTTCCGGAATATATTTTTCTTCCTTACTACATAAAAGACAAGACTAAAATTAGCAGGTTTCAATTTCTCAAACAGGGTTATGCGTACCAAAAAGCGGGTAACAGTTTTTCAAAACAGCAGAAAAATGCAGGGAATTTTATAACTTTATTAATTTCAATTTATTAGCAATAAATAAAAAATATACTACACCATACAAATGTTTTTGGTAAAAAATAAATAAAATTTAAATAACTTATTATTAACTTTGAGTTTAAAAGGGAAAAAATTAAAATGCGTTCTTTGTACAATTTAACTGAATGAAGAAATATTATAAAGCTTGATAAAATTCTAAAAATCATGAAATATTTAAGATTGACAATTTTACCCTTGCTATTTTTGTTAATTCTGACATATTCGTGTCGCAAAGAAAATGACAAATTGCCTCCTGAAACACAAGAAGGTAAAAACACATTTGGATGCTTAGTAAACAATAATCTTTGGTTAAAAGGAGGAGGATTATCATATCCATACAGCAATTTGTCTATTTTCATAGATAAAAATTTTTTTAGTATCAATGCATTAAAAATAGGCGACCAAACTAACCAGACAGTTAATCTTTATATTCATTCTCCTTTAAATGTAGGGATATATAATCTAAATAATTATAACCATTTAGGACGTTTTTTAGATAAGATAGACAATTGCTATTATAAAACAGATTCTTTATCGGCGACAGGTACCCTAGAAATCACAAAATATGATACCATAAATAAAATTGTGTCCGGGTTGTTTAACTTTAAAGCATTGAAATACAATCCTGATAATAATACAATTATAGAGAATAGCGATTCATCAGTACAAATAACTCAAGGCCGATTTGATATAAAATATATACAATAAAATTCATAATAACACAGAAATAAAGTGAAGGGAATATATGCTTTACCCGGATTTTTTTGGACAAGAAAGAGCTTTGCCCATTACTTCATTTTAAAAGGTCTTCATGTTTGATGAATATTTACTTCTAAAATTCCATCAAAAAAATTAATAGGAATGAGAGTCTTCATGCAAAAAGGTAATCAAAACCTCCGTCCCCTTTCCATGCACAGAATTAAATTCTATCGTACCCCGGTGAAGCTTGATTATTTTATAAGCCAGTGAAAGCCCTATCCCAGAACCTCTAAAACTAAGGGCGTTACTGGCCCTGAAAAAAGGTTCGGAAATTTCATTTAATTCTTTTGCGGGAATACCAATACCTTTATCTGTAATAGAAAGAAAAATCAATGTTCCATTTGCTGAAAAGGTAATGTCAACGGGTTTATCCCCCGAAAATTTACAGGCGTTATCAATTATATTGGTCAATGCTATACTTAATAAATTTTCATTCCCGTATATAGTCAGGAATTGAGGGTTTTCAGGAAGAGATTCAATATGAACAATGATTCTGCCCTTGTGATCGGTCTTTTCAAAATAATCCTTCACTTCCCATAACAGTTCATCAACTCTTATAGGTTTCCAGACTATTTTGGATAAGTCAAAATCAACCTGAGCCAGGCTAAGAAGGTTTTTCGTCAATAAATCAAGCCGTTCAGCTTCTGCAGCAATCTTGCCAAGCGATAATTCATATTCTTCAACAGATCTTTTTTTTGAAAGTGTAATTTCAGTCTCCCCAATAATGGCAGTCAAGGGATTTTTCAACTCATGAGAGGCATTACTGATGAAATGCTTTTGCATATCGAATGAATGTTCAAGCCTGTCGAGCATTTCGTTCAGAAGCTTGATCAGTTCCGTCAATTCATCATTGCTGGAGGGTTCAGTCAACCGCAACTTCAAATTGGTCGCACTGATGCGCTTTACATTCTTTAAGATATGCCCTACCGGTTGAAAAACCTTACGCGCAAAAAGCATCCCGGTAAAATAAATGAAAATGATACTGCCGATAAAGATGATCAATAAAATCCGCAATAGATGCTCCTGCTTTTTAATTCC
>JAUZOH010000082.1 GCA_030706565.1 Bacteroidota bacterium
CTGGCTTCCATGGTGGGAAATACAGGCTTGAGCTTGATGCAGTCGTCTTCTCCTGTGCCGATGAATTCAACCAGCTTGAACCTGCCCAAGGTGGAATTTGCATCGCGCAGTACCAGACGGTTTTTTGTCAGGGTAAGATATAGAACATTATTGGGCTTTAGGGTAAGGATGGGGGAATGATCCCCTTCAATGTTGTAACATCCTCTAAATGAGGTAATTACAAAAGTTTGAATATTCTGTTCACTAAAGACGCTGACGGGTATTTTTTGGGCACACGATTGTTGTTTTCCCAGGAAACAAAGGGAAGCGCTGATTAAAATTAGAATATGTAGTCTTTTTGAAAACAATATGTTTTAATTTTTTGAGTTCAAATATTTATGCATGAGCAAAGCTGCTGCTTCAGATGAACGCCTGGTCCCGAGTATTTTCCTTAATTCCTGGAATGAGGCCAGCATCTGATGGCGATATTTTTCGTCATATAAAATTTTATCCAGCTCTGTTTTTATGTCCCGTTCCAGATGAAATTGCAAGAGCTCTTTTACGGCTTCCCTGTCCAATATAAGGTTTACCAGTGAGAAGAACTTTATTTTAACGATAGGCCGCCCAATAATATAGCTGATATTACTCGTTTTATAAATGACCACTTCCGGAACATTGAATAATGCTGTTTCAAGGGTTGCTGTTCCAGAGGTCACTACCGCTGCTGTTGAATTTCGCAGCAGATCGTAGGTCTGGTCATAAACAATTTTTACGTTGTGGCCGGCAATATATTTCTGATAATATGATTTTTCTATTGAAGGAGCCCCTGCAATAATAAATTGATAATCATTGTAATACTTGGCCGCTCCAAGCATTTGGGGCAAGCAACGGTCTATTTCCTGTTTCCTGCTTCCGGACAAAAGGGCTATGATGGGTTTTTCCTCCAGTTTATTTTTGTTGATAAAGTCATTCCGGTCAACTGGCTTTTCTAAGCTGTCTGTTACCGCATCCATTACAGGATTCCCTATATAATCAACAGAATAATCATGGGATTGGTAAAATCCGGTTTCAAAGGGCAGGATAGTAAACATCTTATCCACATAAGCTTTAACAAGCTTCACCCTTGATTTTTTCCAGGCCCAAATTTTGGGGGATATGTAGTAAAAGACCTTGTAGCCATTTTTCTTGGCAAATTTTGCCATGTTCAGGTTAAATCCCGGATAATCAATCAAAATAACCACATCGGGATGAAATTCCAGCAGACTGTTTTTACAAAGCCTGAAGTTTTGCCTGATGTTTTTCAGGTGGAGTGCAACTTCCCAGACGCCCATGAAAGCCATTTCCCGGTAATGGATCAGAGGTTTGCCGCCGATGGCTGCCATCAGATCGCCACCCAAAAACCGGAATACTGCATCGGTATCGGTTTTTTGTAATTCGCGCATCAGGTTGGCCCCATGCAAATCACCTGATGCTTCACCTGCTATAATAAAGTATTTCATCCGTAAATAATTGTTAGACTATGGCCGGAAGCAACCCGCATATCTGTTTTCATGCTTTTTTTATTGAATGAACCTCTTTGTTTCATTGGTTTCTTAGTTCATGATCGTACCCTGGAATGAATTATAAAGAATGAATGGATACCTTTGTTGCCTCTGTCTGGTCAACATACTTTTCATCAATCAGAAAATTTTCATAATGGCCACTGCAATTACGATGATAAAGGTTGAAAGTACCACCCCCCGGGCTGAACGAAGACGGTCTGTCCAAATAAAAATAAAGAACACCAGGAGGTTGGGCAGGGCACAAAGACTTAACAACTGTGCAAATCCGTTATTTTCTATCAGAAACCTGAAATAATTGGTCAATGAAGTTAATTTGGAAAATTTCGTAAGGTAAACCACTATCAGTGATAACAAAGGAACCAGCATACCCAGAAAAGTTCCCAGCCACATTACATCAAAAGTTTTCTTTTTTTCAGTTTCAATTGTCATCATTTTATAGAAATATATCAGGTTTGTTGTTATAACCTGTATTTTTTAATCAAATTTCTTCGTTAAGTTTCCAGTTCCTTAAATACTGAATGCTCTCATAGGCCGTAAAGTCAACATTAACCGGCACTACAGAAACATAATTATTTTGCAAAGCCCATTCATCCGTGTCATTGGCTTCGGGTTCCACATTGTGAAATGAGCCTGTGAGCCAGAAATAATCTTTTTTGCTTGGGTCGGTACGTTTGTCGAATTCTTCCTTCCAGTATCCTTTATTCTGCCTGCATATTTTTATCCCTTTTATTTCGCGCACCTTATTTAAGGGTATGTTTACATTCAGGCAGGTCCCTTTGGGCAATCCGTGATCAAGGATGTTTTTTATGATGGTCGTAACATATTTCCGGGTGGAACTGAAATCTGCATCGGCTGAAAAATCAAGCAAAGAAAAGCCTGCAGAGGGGATATTATTCAGGCAACCTTCAATGGCGGCGCCCATGGTAGCCGAATATACAACACTGGTGGCTGCATTCGACCCGTGATTTATCCCCGATATAATCAGGTCGGGTTTCTTTTCACCGATTTCATTGAGGGCGATTTTTACGCAATCAACCGGGGTTCCGTTGCAGGAATAAATGAGCAATCCTTCTTCCACATGAATTTTTCTCAGGCGTAACGGCACTTTGGTGGTGATGGCATGCGACATTCCCGATTGTGGCTCATCAGGTGCTACAACCAGGATGTTTCCCATTGAACGGGCAATATCTATCAGCGCTTTTAAGCCTCCCGCATGGATACCATCGTCATTGGTAACCAGTATGTATGGTTTTTCAATTTTTCCCAAAGCCTTCTCATTTTGACTACAAAGATATTTATTTACTAATTAGTTGACAAGGCTATTGACCCTAAAAATGGATTGAACTTTTAGTCCATGAACAATCTGAAGCTTTTTTCAAATTTGATTGCACATTTTTATTACTTTTGCTTTTTCTGAATATTGAAACCCATAGAACGATGAAGATTTCTTATAATTGGCTTAAACAGTATATCAATACAGCTATTCCTGCAGAAGAAGCAGCAAAAATTCTTACCCAGATCGGCCTTGAAGTTGAATCAATAGAACCCTACCAAAGTGTTAAAGGTGGCTTGGAAGGCTTTGTTATCGGCAAAGTGCTGACTTGCGAAAAAATGGCAAATTCCGACAAACTCAGTAAAACTACTGTTGATGTTGGAGGCCCTGAACCTTTGCATATTGTCTGTGGTGCGCCTAATGTTAAGGCCGGGCAGAAAGTGGTTGTTGCAACTGAAGGTACCATTGTCTATATGGGCGATGAGAGTTTTAAAATTAAGAAATCAAAACTCAGGGGAGAAGCATCCGAAGGAATGATTTGTGCTGAAGATGAACTTGGGCTGGGGACTGCTCACGATGGAATCATGGTGCTTCCTGATGATGTAAAGGCGGGTACTCTTGCCAAAGATTATTTTGAAATAGAAAATGATATATCATTTGAAATAGGGTTAACGCCCAACCGTATTGATGCCGCCTCCCATTATGGCGTTGCCAGGGACCTGGCTGCATATCTGAGGCAAAGCGGTGAAGTTGAACTTTCCAGGCCTTCTGTGGATAGCTTTCATATCGACAATACGGAATACCCGGTGGATGTGGAAGTGATCAATACCCAGGCTTGTCCCCGTTATGCCGGGGTGACGGTATCCGGCGTGAAAGTCGGGCCTTCGCCGAAATGGATGCAGAACAGGCTGCAGGCTATAGGCCTGAGATCAATCAATAATGTTGTGGATGTAACCAATTATATACTTTACGAAATCGGTCAGCCCCTTCATTCGTTTGATGCGGATAAAATCAAAGGTAAAAAGATTGTTGTCCGGACCCTCCCGGAAGGGACCAAGTTTACTACCCTGGATGGCGTAGAACGTGATCTTTCGGCCAACGATCTGATGATCTGCAATGAAAGTGAACCTATGGCTCTGGCCGGTGTTTTCGGCGGAAGTGAATCGGGTGTTACTGCCAATACCACCAATGTATTTCTGGAAAGTGCATATTTTAATCCTGTTTGGGTAAGGAAGACCGCAAAGCGTCTTGGGCTGAATACCGATGCATCCTTCCGTTTCGAAAGGGGCATAGATCCCAATATCACTATTTATGCACTTAAGCGTGCAGCCCTGTTGATCAAGGAACTGGCCGGGGGTGAAATATCTTCAGAGATTGTTGATCAATACCCGTCCAAACTTGAGGATTTCAAGGTTAATATCAATTTTAAAAATGTTAACCGTTTAGTGGGAAAGGTTATTCCTCCTGAAACCATGCGCCAAATATTAACTGCTCTTGAAATTAAGGTTACCGCAGAAACTTCAGAAGGCATGAGCCTGATTGTTCCTGCATACAGGGTTGATGTTCAGCGCGAGGCTGATGTGGTGGAAGAAATACTGAGGATTTACGGTTATAATAATGTGGAGATCTCACCAAAGTTACATTCTACCATTGCTCATTTCCCAAAACCGGATAAGGAAAAAATTATCAATTTAATTTCTGATTTGTTAAGCGACAACGGATTTAATGAGATTATGTCGAACTCGCTGACCAAAGCCTCTTATTATGAAAATACTGAAGCTTACGACAGCAAAAAGACCATACATATTTTTAATCCGTTGAGCAGCGACCTGGGCGTACTTCGCCAGACCATGCTACATGGAGGCCTTGAAGCTATTGCACTGAATACCAATCGCAGAAATAAGGACCTGAAACTTTATGAATTCGGTAATTGCTATGTGCTGAAGGATAAAACCGAGCATCCTGACCATCTGGACAATTACAGCGAAAAATATCATCTGGCCCTTTTCCTGACCGGTCTGGATCATGAAGTAAACTGGATTACCAGGGAAGAACATACAAGTTTTTATCTGTTAAAAACTTATGTTGAGATGATTTTGAAACGCCTGGGTGTTGATCCCGATTCACTCGAAGTGAAAGAGTTTTCTTCTCCTGTTTTCTCTGAAGCCGTGCAACTGAGCGATAAGAAAGACCGTGCTGTAACATTCGGCGTACTTCGCAAGGATATGCTGGTTCCTTTTGACATCAAAGCTGATGTTTATTATGCTGATTTTCAGGGTGAGACTATTCTTGAACTGGCAACCCGTAATAAGATAAACTTTAATGAGTTACCCAAATATCCTGCAGTAAAACGGGATTTAGCCTTATTACTTGACAAAGAAGTGAAATTCGCACAGGTTAAAGAGTTGGCCTTTAAGACAGAACATAAGCTTTTAAAGAAAGTCAGCCTGTTTGATGTGTATGAAGGCGATAAGTTGCCGGAAGGGAAAAAGTCCTATGCTGTAAGCTTTATTTTGCAGGATGAGTCAAAGACACTTAACGACAACCAGATTGATAAGGCAATGAAGACCTTGCTGACTGCATTTGAAAAACAACTGGGTGCTCAAATCAGGTAGTCATTTTTATATTTCAGGTTTCCCTTTGGATATCAATCGTTAAAAATTAAATTGCTATGGAAAGGATGGAACTGATAAAAGGTGATATCACCCAATTGGAGGTTGATGTCATTGTAAATGCAGCCAATAGTACGTTGCTGGGCGGAGGTGGCGTAGATGGTGCCATTCACCGTGCGGCAGGGCCTGCCTTGCTTGAAGAATGCCGGAAATTGGGCGGTTGTGAAACCGGACAGGCAAAAATCACCAAGGGTTATAATCTCCCTGCAAAATATGTAATCCATACAGTTGGGCCGGTTTGGCATGGAGGGCAGCATAAAGAGCCGGTATTTCTGGCCAATTGTTACCGGAACAGCCTGCTCCTGGCTATGAAAAACAATTTAAAAACCATTGCTTTTCCCAATATTAGTACTGGTGTTTATCGTTTTCCAAAGGAGGAAGCCGCCAATATTGCAATTCAGGAGGTCAGGCAATTTCTGAGCCGTAATCCATTGCCAAAGAAGGTGATATTCTGTGTTTTCGACGATGAAAATTTGGGGATTTATCAAAATATAATAAAATAAAAAAATGTAGGGACGCAATGCCTTGCGTCCCTATATTTTTTTGGTGTCCCTATATTATTTTATCCCTCGATGATTTTTGTATAATAGGCCCTGAAATCTTTCCAATGGTAATAGGGGGCTATGTCGGTGGGTACAGGAATTTTCGCCTCTTTTTCACAATGCAGCACTTTCACGATGATATCCCCCGTCTTACTGTTTTTATAAAAAATAATCTGCAGGTTTGTACCCATAGGGGTTACTTTAAAGTCACTCCAAACCTTATAAATATTTTCCGGATCAGGAACTTTGTCATAGAGTTCATTTACATCCATCAAAGCCAATAAAGGACTGATATAACTGTCGTGTCCGAACCGCAAATCGGCAGATACGTTTCCTTTTTTTATGGCACTATCCGCACAATCCAGGATATTTTTCAACAAACCTTTGGCACTGTTTTTAGCTTCTTTGCTTGTGAAATTGTAATATCTGTCAATATTTACAGCTTCCCAAAGGGTGAAAATGTCATCTTTAGAGAAGACATCGAACATAGAAATTTTCAATTGGTCCATATCCTGAAGATCTCCTGCCATTTGAAAGATATCGGAAATAAATGAAGCAGGATTTTTAACATGTTCGTTTGCATAAACAGAATCGTTAAAGAGGTTGGAAAGGAAATGCCGGGTATTGAAATGCTTTTTTAGAAAGTTATGATAAATAGCGCTAATAGAATCCTTGTTTGCTGCTTTATAATCGGCATTGAGGTAGCTGTTTCTATTGGTAGCTTCCCTGTTTATGACTATGGCCGGATTTAATTCTTTTAACCGTTCGTTATTGGCGGCCATGCTGATGATACACCGGGGAACTAAAGTTGACCGGCTATAGATATAACATTTGCGGCCATCTTTTGTGGAAAAAACTTCAGGAAAAGAATGGAACATACGTCCGGCAATTTCCCTGTGCTCAATAACACCAAGGTGAGAAAGGTCTCCGTAATGCTTCTCGGCATCGGCAGCCACAATTTTAACCCGTTCGTAAAGACTTTCTCCCAAGGCTGTTAACTTGTTGTTCTGATGAGCTTCACCTAAAATTTTTTCAGGAAGGTTGTAATTTTCAGCCGAAGTTAACCACCTTGAGCCATGCCGCCCGTAATGACTGATGTAGAAAGGTTTATAGCCTTTTGGCGCGGGGGTGGCCTGCGTCTTGACAAAATTGTAGGATTGTAAAATGCCGCCTGAATGATTGAAATTATTCAAAAATTCTTCTTTAGTTGTCTGAGCCTGAATTAAGGCAGGTAACAGGATAAAAGGGAGGGCAAGGAATAAAAAATTTTTTTTCATTCTTATAAATTAAATTTTAACATTTATGTTTTAATCATATTGAAATTTTGTTCCTAAATATCTATTATCAGCAGTTAATGGAAAATGCAAATTGAATTTAAGGCCTGAATGTTATTTAATAGCGAATAACATTATTTTACTACTATGTTGATCATAAACATTGATCACAAGATCTCATTATGAAAATGTCAAAATTAAAGTAAAAACAATAATCCGAAAATATTTTTGAAAAAAATGCATGTGTAGAGACGCCCTATAGGGCGTCTCTACACATGCATTAAAATTTATTCATCAATAATATACGGCGTTTGTTGATAAACGTAATAATTCAACCAGTTTAAGAATAGCAGATTTGCATGAGACCTCCATTGTACGATGGGGTCCCTGGAGGGATCGTTATCCGGGAAATAGTTCCTGGGTATGTCTACCTTCATTCCTTTGTTTATATCCCTGAAATATTCTTCTTTCAGGGTCAGGGGATCATATTCCGAATGCCCGGGAACAAAGACCTGCCGTCCGTCTTTGGATATGATAATATAGGGCCCGGCTTCTTCAGATTCTGCCACAATTTCCAGTTCCTGATTCTTAAGAATTTCGGAACTCCTGATTCCCGTAAAACGTGAATGAGGCGCTACAAATGAATCATCAAATCCCCTGACAATGGGAATTTTCGTATTTAAAACATTATGACTAAAGACCCCTGAGAGCTTTTTAGGCAGCATGTACTTGGGCACCCCGTATAAGTGGTACAGGGCAGCCTGCGAAGCCCAGCAGATAAAAAATGTGGAAGTAACATGGGTAGTGCTCCAGTCCATTACTTCTTTCATTTGCTCCCAGTAATCCACGTCCTCAAATTCGAGGCGTTCAACCGGCGCACCGGTAACGATCATCCCGTCGTACCTCTTGTTCTTTATTTCCTTGAAGGTTTTATAAAACACCATCAGGTGTTCCTTGGGCGTATGGGTAGATTCGTGTTCATCCAGATAAAAAAGTTCAATCTCAAGCTGCAAAGGTGAATTGGAAAGTATTCTGAGCAATTGGGTTTCTGTGGTCGATTTTATGGGCATTATGTTCAGTATGGCAATTCGAAGCGGACGAATATCCTGGTGAATGGCCACGCTGTTTTCCATTACGAATATGTTTTCTTCCTTGAGCACATCAATGGCAGGAAGGTTATTGGGTACGTTAACTGGCATGATTAAACTATTTGTTTTTCAATTGTTTATTAAATGGCTTTAAAAGCTTCTGTGAAATCCTCTTTAATATCCTCAATATTTTCAATACCTACCGACAAACGGAGCAGGGCAGGGTAAACGCCGCAGGCTATCTGGGCTTCTTCAGAGAGCTGTGCATGTGTGGTGGCTGCAGGCTGAATGATCAACGTTTTGGCATCACCTACATTGGCCAGGTCGCTGGTGAGGGTTAGGTGATCGACAAACTTGCGGGCGTTGTCTTTCCCCCCCTTTACAATAAATGAAAGCACACCGCCAAAACCCTTTTTGAGGTATTTTTTCCCAAGCTGATGGTAAGGGCTGCTTTCCAGTCCGGGATAATTTACACTTTCTACTTTGGGATGTTTTTCAAGCCAATTGGCCATTTCCAACGTGTTCTCTCCGTGGCGTTCTACCCTCAATGAAAGAGTTTCAAGTCCCTGCAAGAGGAGGAATGAATTGAACGGGCTGATTGCCGGGCCGAAATCGCGCAATCCCTCAACTCTGGCCCTTGTAATAAAAGCGGTGTTGCCAAAGGTTTCCCAAAACTTCAGTCCGTGATAACCGTCCGAAGGTTCCGTAAACTGAGGGAACTTGCCGTTGGCCCAGTTAAAATTACCGGCATCAACGATTACTCCGCCCATGCTTGTGCCATGGCCGCCAATCCACTTGGTGGCCGATTCAACAACTATGTTGGCGCCAAAGTCGATGGGGCGGCACCAACCGCCGCAGGCCCCAAAAGTATTGTCCACAATCAGGGGTATGCCATGCTTTCCGGCAAGCTTAACCAGGGCTTCAAAATCCGGAATATTAAAGCGCGGATTTCCAATGGTTTCAACGTATATGGCCTTTGTCCGTTCGTCTATCAAATTTTCGTATTCTTCAATTTTGTCCTCTTTGGTGAAGCGAACTTCAATACCAAAACGTCTGAGCGAAACATCAAACTGGTTGTAACTGCCTCCGTAAAGGTTGGGCGTTGAAACAAAATTGTCGCCCTGGCTCATCAGGTTGGTCAGCACGATAAATTCGGCCGAATGTCCTGAAGCTGTGGCCAGTGCGGCTACTCCGCCTTCCAAAGCTGCTACCCGTTTCTCAAAAACATCGGTGGTGGGGTTCATCATCCGGGTGTACACATTTCCAGCTTCCTTTAAGCCAAACAAATTGGCACCGTGCTCTGCATTTTTAAAAACATAGGAAGTGGTCTGGTAAATAGGTACTGCCCTGGACATAGTTGTGGGATCCACTGTTTGTCCTGCATGTATCTGCAGGGTTTCAAACCTGTATTTTTTTTCTGACATGATATTTTAATTTTTTTATAATTTTTTCGTTGAAAAAGTTGCATACGAATGTATGCCTGGATTTCACGCAACACCATCCCGGTGTGGTATGAAAGCTAAACACCTTGTTTTACAATGAAAGTAAAAACAGGGGTTATTTTTGAGGTAGAAGTTTACATGCGCATGCCGCGCATATCCATAAAGAAACAACAGACAAAAATTATTATTGCCGGAAACAGAGACCTGCTAAGAATCAAATTTTTACTGACTGTCTTTATTTTCATGATTGTAAGTTTAATTTATATTATTCCTATAAGGAATCAGGATTTAGCACCTTTTCCACCTCTGGAAGGTTGCTAGAGGTTCATTGAGCCTGTCTCTCGCCTCTTCTTTATAAATCAATTACTTACTTATAAGGAAAGTAACTGAATAGTGTTGCAAATGTAATCAAAAATTATTTTTTTACTATTTTTTGTTTTTATTTTTTAGGGTGTATCTGAAAAAAACAGGGATAAATTTGACTGTTTGTATGGAATTTCTTTAGAAAGCTGAATGTTTTTATAATTACTTTTTGGAAAATGCAGGGAATGGTCAAATTTTAATTTATTTCAACTTGCTCATCATCATTGAAATTCAAGAATTAAGGATTTTTCAAAAACTTGGGGTTATTTTGCTATTTTTACAAACCATTTCTTAAAAATGAAAAAGTAGAAAATGTCGATTAAACGTAAAAAATATAGAAACATAAAATTATTTATACTGCTGTTTTTGTTCTCCGCAAATTCAATCATCACCTTCTCCCAGACGCCGGTAACTGTTTACGAATCGACCTTAAAAATTGCAGGTCATAAGGAAGAAACTTATTTATTTGGGCTGGCCAAAGGGGATAAACTGGTTTTTAATTTCGAAGAAGTTGATGGAAAGGAACTAAAAGAAGTGAAAATAATTGAATATCCTTCTGCTCCTAAGTTTACAGATTATAAAACCTCTAAAATCGCGGGCCAGATTATCCCGATAAACAAAACCGGGATTTATCAGTTCCGCCTGTCAAATTCCGCTTTGGGAGGCAGGGTATGCAAAATCAAAATCCAGAGGATCCCGGCAAGTCCGCAAACCGCAAATTTCAACACCAGCGTTTACTGGAAAATGGTCAATGATACGATTTATGAAGGGGAGAAAGAAGCGGTGAAGGGTAAGCCGGATACGTCCATTGTAAATATTACGGATCAGATTACCAAGGTTCATGCTGCGATGAATAAAACCGGCAACATTACCAGTTTTAACTTCATACTTCCATACAATACTGTTGCCTGGAGTTATTATATCGGTGTGAATCAGGAAGGAATGAAAGTTTTTTCGGATGCCGAAAAAAGAGTGACGCAGACGGCAGGGGCTTTTGTTTCCCATATTCCGGGTTATGGCCCATTGGCAGCCTTGGCTTTATATGGCATATCATACTTCAAGCCATTGGAAGCGGGCGAAAATGTTGAGTATTGGTTCGTTGACGAACACAATTGCATGGCCATCAGAAAAGGGGAGAAGAAGTATGCCTATTACAAAAAAGGGAATGTGGTGAATGACTTTTCCCGTATGACCCGTCCGTTGAAAGGCCAGTATTTCTTATGCCTGAAAAATGACAATTATCTGTTTGGCATTGAGGTGACGGTCAAAATAACTGCAATATGTGTCACCCCAAAGTGGGATACAAAATCAACTCCGGTTATTAAAATTCAGCAGAAAAGGGTTCCTTATCTGACTAATTAGCTTGTTTATTATTAGGTGATTTATTGTAATTATCTATGGATCATAAATAAGATTTTCACTTCTGATGCAAAAAAGATCAGTGAAATAGAATAAAAGAAATTGAAAAATAAACAAAAAAATAGCCTGGGTTGGGGTACTATTTATATATACCGCTTTTAATTTTTATTGAAGAAAAATAAGTGAGAGAGCTATTTTTTGTATTTTTATAAATAATTACTATATACTAATTGAATTGTTTTGTCGGGGTAATATGATAAAATCGTTTAAGAATCAGGTAAATAGATAATATACATCAAACCCCAATGTTATGGCTAATATTAAAGGGAAGATTTAAAAAATAAAATTAAATTAATCCTGGAAAATATAATTAATAAAATAAATTTATGGAACAAAGTATTTGGATTTCTTATGATTTAGGAATAAAAGGGGATTATTCTGGTTTATACAGATGGCTGGATATCCATAAAGCCAAAGAGTGTGGTAATAATGTTGCATTTTTAAGATTTAAGTATAATACTAATTTAGCAGAAGAAATTAAAAGAGAGCTCTCAGAAAATATTGAATTTAAAAGCGGTGACAGAATTTATATAATAACTTCAAAGTTAATTGAAGGAAAACAAGCAACCTCCGGTCAATTCATTATAGGTAATCGAAAAGCTTCTCCATGGGAGGGATACGCTCCAACTGAGGATAATTCGACTGATTTCTAAAATGAATAATATTTTGGTTGATACTGGTTTTTGGTATGCTCTTTATACAGAGAGGGATGAATACTATATAAAAGCCAATGAGTTGGTCGAATATCTGGAACTTGGGAATGTACTTATACCTTATCCTTCATTATATGAAACCATAAACACCAGGTTCTCTAAAAACACCAAAGGTCTTTGTGACTTTAAATCCAGATTAGAACAAAATAATTTTGAGTTACTTGAAGATGAAGAATATAAATCTGATGCAATTCAATTAACATTTGAATCATCTTTATATATGAAAAAACCTATCAGTCTGGTTGATATGGTGATAAGGCAGATGTTAGCTGACGATAAATTGAATATTAATTTTTTAATTACATTTAATCCAGAAGATTTTATTGATGTTTGTATTCAACATAGGATTAAAATTATTTCAGAATAAGTTTATGATTAAAGTTTCGCAAGTAAATATCTCCCTGAACGGAATAAAATTTAACAAATGAGATTTATTGTTCATCATGTCACATAGAAATATTGAGAAATATTCCTCTGTGTCTTCTCTGTGTACCTCTGTGTTATTGTATCGATTTATTACACAGAGAACCACAGAGTTTTAACACAGAGTGCCACAGAGAAATCTGTTATA
>JAUZOH010000083.1 GCA_030706565.1 Bacteroidota bacterium
AATGGGCCTTATCTGGATAAGTATAGTCTTTAGCGAAAATACATTCTGTATTTGTGGATCCATCATCGAGAAACATTTTTTGAAAATTGAGAGCAGGATCAGAATTTAGCGAATAGAGAGAATACTTATTGGACTCCATGATCGAGTCTGCTGCATTAAAAGAAGCTTTCCAATATTTATCCGCATCAGCAGGAGTTACGCCCAGAACTCCATTTAATTGAAGATTACCGTACTTTGCAATAGAAGCCGCATACAACATCGCCCTTGATTTAAGAGCAAAAGCAACATATTTATTAGTTCTTCCGCGCTTAATACTGGTTTTAGGCAATAATGTAACTGCACTGTCCAAGTCATCAGCAATAAAGTCATACACTTCCTGTTCTTTATTCCTTGGAACCTGAAGATCTGCAAGATTACGCCCGGTATAATTCTGAACGGTTTTAATAATGGGAACACCGCCGTAACGTTTTACCAAACCAAAATAGTAATAGGCACGAAGGAAAAAAGCTTCACCACGCAATTCATTCTTTTCAGAATTGCTGACGCAAGTAGAAGAAGGAATATTTCCAATAAAATTATTAACATTTCGAATAGCAGTATAGGCTCCCCCCCACCAATTCCACCAAGTTCCGTCACCTACGCTTGTTTTATTACCATTGACATTTCGGATTGCCTCTAAACAACATACAGCAGTAGGGGCATCAGGCCATGCGTTAAAACCTGTAGTAGCTCCATAGTTAAAATCTTCTATTGGCAAAGCATTGTACAAATTAACTAAATATGCCTCTATTGCGGATTTATTTGAAAAAACCTGATCATCAGTAAGTAAATTTTGCGGAGAGACGACCAATTCTTTATCACAAGAAGAGAACAAACACAAACTTAGGATAAAAAATAGGGAATATTTATATATTTTCATAATGCAGATATTTAAAAGGTTACACTTAGTCCAATATTTATGTTTTTAGTTATTGGGTACAGATATCCATAGGTATCCATCGAGTGTTCTGGATCTATATAATCATTATCTGTCCAGGTTTTTAAATTATAACCATTGACATAAACTCGACAACTTTCAAGACTAATTTTAGAAATGATCTTTTTAGGAATAGAATAACCGATTTCAACATTTTTTATACGCAAATAAGTACCATCCAGTGCAGTAAAGGTTGAAGTATATTGATTCCAAGGAGCTGTTCCGCTGATACGAGTAGAAGGATATTTACCAGCAACCCAAGAACTATTTGCATCAAATAAATCAGAACGATGCCAACGATCATAATACTGAGCCAATCCATTTCGTCCCCAGGATAATGGGGCTTTAAACTGTTCGTTCAAATAAACATTAAACCGAGTTGCACCTTGCAATAATGCACTAAAATCGAAACCTTTCCATGAAAGATTTAAGGAGATACCATAATTAACTTGAGGAGTATTATTCCTTAATATAGGTTTCATATCATCGGAGTTAATTATTCCATCCTTATTTACATCTTCATACTTAAGATCACCAGGAAGTAATTTTCTATTTCCATCCCCATCTTCTATTGGAGAACTGTATATCTCGTCAAATGATTTAAACTGACCAATACTATTATATCCCCACACTATATCATTCCATCGGTATGAAGATTTACCCTGCCAATTCAAAAATGAATTCCCTTTGTCAGACTCTTCAACATATTGACTTTTAGTGCGGCTATAAGAGAAATTACCAGAAATATCATAGTTAAATTCCCCAATTTTGAAAGAATGGCCCAGTACTGCTTCAAATCCATTACTTTTATCACTATTAATATTTTCTTGAGGAAGCGAAGCACCAACAGTATTGGGAAGGCTTAAAGAGCGGGTAGCTAATAATCCTGTACGTTTCCGACTAAACACATCCAACTGGAAATTAATTAAATTCTCCCATAAATTGCCCTCAATCCCTATATTTTCAGTAGTGGCTTTATACCAAGTAATATTTTCATTGGCCATACTCTTTGAACTTAATCCGGAGACTGCAGTACCATCAAATACATAATTGCCAGTCGGATAAGTATAGCCGGTCAAAAATTGATAATTCAAGGCATTATCATCACCCAATTTGCCCCAGGAAGCTCTGATTTTTAAATTAGAAACAAAAGGAAGATTATCTTTAATAAATCTCTCTTCTGAAATTCTCCAGCCTACTAAAACAGAAGGGAAAAATCCCCATCGATGATTCTCTGCAAATTTGCATGATCCATCATATCTAAAACTATATTCAAACAAATATTTAGATAAATAATCATAATTGAATCTGCCGACAATACCCTCATTAACTGTTTTATAAACGCCGCTGGAGCTGGAGGTAATTTGATTGTTGGTCGAATTTCCAGCATACATTTGATCAACTGCATCGACAGTAAAATCTTTACTTCCATTAAAATTATCAGCATTAGTCCTGTGGTCTTCGAAAAGCAGCAATCCCTTAACATTATGTTTTCCAGCAAATTGTTTTTCATAATTTAATGAAGCCTGAAAGGTCGAAACATTCGTTTCACTATAATTTTCATTTAAATTAGAGGGATTGTCTAATAAATAAGAGATATAAGTGTTACTTGCTTTATCATAATCATATAAATTATACTGTTTCCTCCATTGCTTATTAAAATCATAATACATATCGTAACTATAAAGCATCCGTGCTTTCAGACCTTCTACAAAAGGAAATTTATAATTTAAAGCAAAACTACTTTGAAAATCTCTTGATTGGGTAATATGATAACCGGATATACTAGAATTTGTAATGGCTATGGGATGTAAACCATCCGCAACCTCACTCATGTAATCCGGATTGTTATTGGCATAAACAGAAATTATAGGCTTTTGCATCCAAACCGCTTTAAAAACATTCCAGGTATCTTTGTAAGGTGCATTTTTCTTATCAATAATGCCTCCCAGACTTAATTCTGTTTCTAAATCTTTAGTGATTTGTGCAGTAATATTCGTACGCAAATTATATCGGTTATAGTTTAAGTCTCCGCTTTTCCACAAGCCATCCTGTCCGGTATATCCAATTGAGGTAAAATATTTAATTTTATCAGACCCCCCGTTAATTGTCAGATTGTGCTGCTGTTGAGGAGCATTATTTTTAATAATTAAACCAAACCAATCCGTACTGGGATATGTCCCATTTTGATAATTCTTCAGATCATCAGCAGTATATGGCAAAGACCTTCCTGCATTCATATAAGCTTCATCGGTTACTTCAATCCATTGTGCAGCATTCATAGGGTGAGGGAAAGCAGTAATGCTCAGCCAACCATAATGGCTATTTAATCTAATTTCAGGTTTCCCTTGCTTGCCTTTACGAGTAGTAATCAATAATACCCCATTTGCAGCTTTAACACCATAAATTGCAGCTGATGCATCTTTTAACACAGAAATGGATTCTATTTCATTAGGATCCAGTTTATTAAAATCATCCCGTTGTACTCCATCCACAATAATTAAAGGAGAACCCCATCCCCTGATGTTGTATGTTGAGCTATAATCTCCAGGTTCGCTAGTTCTCTGCAGCACCCGAAAACCCGGTAATTTACCGGTCAAATTATCGGTAAGATTCGTAGAACTCACCTGTGAAATATCCTTATTCGTTATTGAAGCAATAGAACCTGTTAAATCAATTTTTTTGTTGGTACCATAACCAACAACTACTACTTCATTCAAATTAAGAGCATTAGGAACCAACTTTATATTCAGATCTTTTTGATTTTTCACTGCTATACGTTCCCTGCCATACCCCACATAGGAAATAACTAAAACAGCATTTTCATTTGGAATATCGATTTTAAACTTGCCTTCGGCATCAGTTAATACCCCTTTTGTTGAATTTTCAATAGCGATGGCCACACCAGGTAAAGGATCCCCAGTTTTTGCATCAGTTACCGCTCCTGTAACAACTAAACCCTGCATAGCTGCCCTGGGTTTTATAACAATAATTTTATCAACCAGGTCATACGTTAAATTAACGGGAGACAATACTTTCTTTAGAACTTCAGCAACTTTTTTATTGCTTACTTGTATATCGAACCTTTTATTTAGATTGACCTGGTCAATCTTATAAAAAATTCGGAATTCACTTTGTCTTTCGATTTCGTTAACAATATCTAAAAACGAAGCATTTTTTACATTCAAATTTATTCGCGTTTCCTGAGAATAAACGGAAGCAAAAATATTCAACGTTGTCAAAACTGTTAATAAAAAAGTAAGTTTCATAATCAGTAGAAATTTGAATACAGGTTTTTGATAAAAAATTTCAAAATGTCCAGTTTTTACCATAATTTTACTTTTTTAGAGTTAATAAATGCCGATAGCTCTCCTATTCAACGATGAAGAATAGCATCGGCGTTTTTTACATTTTACTTTTTAATCCCCCAGGAGATGCTGTAACATCTCCTGGATTTTTTTTATTTTCTGTCTTTCTTCATAGGCTTTTATTTTTTGATTCTTCCTTTTTTTTGATCATTTAATGTTCATTTAACTTAATATAGATGTTGTGATTTTTTTCATAATAATCCATATTGGTGGTACGGCTTATTACATCTAAAACCTGATAAATAGTTTCGTTATATTCAAATTTACCAGAATAACAGCTATTATTATTTTCAAGATTTTCAACATAGATTTTTCGTCCATACCAGCGTTCTAATTTTACAACTATATCTTTAAATGCCTCATTATCAAATATTAATTTTTGATCTTTCCATTGAATTACAGATTCAATTTTAGGCTCTATATATACCGTAGAGGCAACCTTATTTTTAACTGTAGGGGAAGGGGGGAGAATAGTTTGAGCTTCGGACTTCAATTTTTTAATAACTAACGTATTATTCTTAACATTGTAAATTGCTTGATCAAATGGTTTAAGAGTGGTAATCTCAAAGTATTTGTTATTTTCGGATTTTAAAATTTTTATAGATCCATTCACCAAAGTGGTTTCTACTTTCCCTTCATCTGGATAAGCTTTTACATTAAAACTAGTACCTAATACTTTGATGATTATGTCCTTTGTATGTAAATAAAAAGGGGATGAAGGATCATGAGTAACACTAAAATAACCCTCTCCCTCGAGAAAAACATCCCTTTTCGTTTTACTGAAATTCGCAGAATAACGCAGTTTACTTCCTGAATTAAGCCAAACTTTTGTCCCATCAGAAAGTTTTATCATTCCTTTTTGTCCATAAGGAATGATGGTTTCGTTATAAGTTAGAGGCTGAGAGGATTTCAGAGCAGGAGCTAAAAAGTAACCGATCAATAATGCAATAAGAAATACTGCTGCAATTTTAGCTATCGAAATAAGTCTGCTTCTATGAGTAAAAGGAAATTTCTTAGCTTTAGCAATTCTACTTTTAAAAAATATAAGAGCTAATTCTGTCTCAACATCATATTTTTTCATTGAACCAGAATATTCCCAAATATCTCGAAGGTGGACAAACAATTTCATATTATGATTGTCCCTCTTCAACCATTCTAATAATTGGGCATTTTCATCCTCCGAAGTTGAACCGGTTAAATATCGTGTGATTAAATCCTGATATATTTCCTCTTTATCCATATTTTACTTTTCTATTAATATAGACAACAAAGGAATAAAAAACCCTACCTCAAGATCGAAAAAACATTAAAAAAGACAATCAAATATTTTTCTAAAGATTCACGCAATAATGCTAATGCCTTTGTAATATGCTTTTCAACAGTTTTTTGACTTATACCCACCAGATCGGCAATTTCTGAATTTTTTAAACCTTTTTCACGGCTCAATAAAAATACTTTTCGACATTGCTCCGGCATTAATTCAATACAATTTTTAATCTGACTGTTTAGCTCTTGGGTTAAAAGACTTTGACTATTATCCTTAATTCTTTCCATATAATATTCCTCTAGTTCTTCTTTCGCCAAAGTATAGTCCGTCTTAAAATTCTTCTCTATCTTTTTATGTTTTAAATAATTCGCAGCCCGGTTAAAAACAGCAGTAAATAGATATGAACGAACTGAATGAATTTGCCCTAAAGTTTCGCGGCGTTCCCAAATTTGAAAAAATACATCCTGTACAATATCTTCGGCTATATAAATATCTCCAATATAGCGGCAAGCATAAGTTCTAAGACTTTTATAATATGTCCTAAACAATTCATCAAAATTATTATCACCTTTATATGTATCTATTTTATACACCTTGCTGATATTTAATATATTAAATTGTTCCTTTCAAATTATAAAGTTAAATGTAAATATTCATTTTCTATACCACGTTCTAAAAAAACAACAATTAAGATAAAATCAAAAGAGAAGAAATTTTATTTAATAGAACCTCCAGACAAGATTTCTCTATCAAAATATCCAGGCTAAAGTTCCTTTCTAAGCCTGGCCACTGGGATATTTAACTGTTCCCTGTATTTGGCAACTGTACGGCGGGCAATCTGGTAGCCTTTTTTCTTTAAAATTTCAGACAGTTGATCGTCGGTAACCGGTTTCTGCTTGTTTTCAGCAGCTAGGCACTCTTTGAGAATTTTTTTAATCTCCCGGGTCGATACCTCTTCACCGGAATCCGTTTGTATTCCTTCAGAAAAGAAATATTTCAGGGGGAAAATACCAAAATGGGTTTGTATATATTTGCTGTTGGCAACACGGGAGATGGTGGAAATATCCAGCCCTGTAATATCAGCAATATCCTTAAGGATCATAGGGCGCAATTTGGTTTCGTCGCCTTCCAGGAAATATTCTTTCTGGTACTCGATAATGGCATTCATCGTGAGCATTAATGTATTTTCCCTCTGCTGAAGCGCATCAATAAACCATTTAGCCGAATCAATCTTCTGTTTCACAAAAGTCATGGCCTCTTTATCGGTCTTGGTCCTTGATTTTGATTTACTGTACGACTGCAGCATATTTTTATAAGTCCTGCTAATGCGCAATTCCGGCACATTTCTTGAATTCAGGCTTAACTGAAGATCACCATCATTGTTCTCCAGAATAAAATCAGGGATCACATTTTCAGAAGTTTTTACCTGCTGATCATAAAACGAACCACCCGGTTTGGGATTAAGCTTGAGAATGACATTAACCGCAGCCTTTAATTCTGCTTCGGAAACGCCAAGTTTTTCAATGATCTTATCGTAATGCTTCCGGGTAAAATCATCAAAATTTTGTTTGAGAATAGTGGTAGCCATCTTCACTTCAGGGAGATCCTGATTTTTCCGTCCTATCTGAAGCAGAAGGCATTCCTGCAAGCTCCTGGCACCAACCCCGGCCGGGTCAAGGTCCTGGATAACGTCAAGGACTTCCAGTAATTCTTTTTCATTGGTGGTGACATTCACAGAAAAAGCAATATCATCAGCCACTGCTTCAAGACCGCGCCTCAGATACCCGTCTTCGTCAATGTTTCCAATAAGGTACTTCGCAAGAAACATCTGATGTTCGGTAAGTACCCTGAGTCCCAACTGACTTTCCAGGTAAGTGGAAAAGGAATCAGCAACAGAAAAAGGAATATCCCTTTTCTTATCCTCATCCTTTGAATAATTATTTATTTCTAACTTATAGTCAGGAAGCTCGCCTTCATCCATATAATCTTCAACAGAAAATTCATCAGAATTTTCAGAGTCCATGTCAGACTCCTCCTCTTCAGAATTATCCGGAAGCTCAGCGTCTTCATTATCATCTTCTTTTCCTTCTTCGAGAGTAGGATTTTCTTCAAGTTCTTTCTTTATCCGCTCCTCAAGTTCAAAAGTAGGAATTTCCAGCAGTTTTATCATCTGAATCTGCTGGGGCGAAAGCTTCTGTAATAATTTCTGTTGAAGACTCTGGTTGAGCATATTTAAAAATCTGCGTTTTTAGGAGTACGCGGGAAAGGAATCACGTCGCGAATATTACTCATACCGGTCACGAACAGCAAAAGGCGTTCAAATCCCAAACCAAAACCGCTGTGAGGTGCACTTCCAAATTTACGTGTATCCAGGTACCACCACATATCTTTCATCGGAATATCCAACTCAGAAATTCTCTTGTACAATTTATCATAATCCGATTCCCTTTCCGAACCACCGATAATTTCACCTATTCTCGGGAAAAGGACATCCATTGCTTTGACCGTCTTGCCATCATCATTCATCTTCATATAAAAAGCTTTTATTTCTTTGGGATAATCGGTCAAAATAACCGGGCAATGAAAATGTTGTTCAACCAGAAAACGTTCATGTTCAGCCTGAAGATCAATGCCCCATTTTACGGGGAATTCAAATTTCTTATGAGATTTCTCAAGTATATCAATAGCTTCTGTATATCCCAACCTGATGAAATTATTGTTGATCACAAAATTCAGACGTTCCAACAGTTCAGGATCGTACATTTTTTGTAAGAAGTCCAAATCATCCGGACAATGTTCCAAAACATAACGGATCAGGGATTTAATAAAATCTTCAGCCAGATCCATGTTGTCTTCAATCTCATAAAAGGCCATTTCAGGTTCGACCATCCAGAACTCAGCCAGATGGCGGGGAGTATTAGAATTCTCAGCCCTGAAGGTAGGGCCGAAAGTATAAATCTGTGAAATAGCCAAAGCGCCAAGTTCGCCTTCCAACTGTCCGGAAACAGTCAGATGTGATTCTTTCCCAAAGAAGTCATCCTCGTAATTAATGGATTTGTCGCTCTTCAAAGGTATATTCTTCAGATCAAGGGTAGTTACCTGGAACATATCGCCTGCTCCTTCACAATCACTACTGGTAATAATGGGCGTATGCAGATAGAAAAAACCATGATCATTGAAATATTGATGGATGGCAAAAGCCAAAGCATGACGTATCCTTAAAACAGCACTAAAAGTATTTGTACGTGGGCGTAAATGGGCAATTTCACGCAAAAATTCGAGACTATGCCCTTTTTTCTGTAAAGGATAAGTTTCTGGATCTGCACCTCCATATACCTTAATCTCCTTAGCCTGTACCTCAACATTCTGGCCAGCCCCGGCAGATTTAACCAGAATCCCTTTAACTGCAATACAGGCACCGGTTGTAATGGTTTTCAGGGTATTCTCATCGAACTTGGCCACTTCAACAACGATTTGCAAATTCTTGATCGTTGAACCATCATTCAATGCTATAAATGCAATGTTTTTATTACCCCTTTTGGTACGAACCCAACCTTTTACAAGTACTTCCTGATCAAATTCAGTTGAAAGCAATAACTCTTTAATCTTTTTCCGGTCTCTTTCGCTCATTTTTACGCAATTTTATGTAGCAATTTCATTAAAACTATTCCAGGCTTTTATTAAGCCTTCCTTACTTCTTTAAATATTATCTAAATTTAAAGAGGTCAAAAAATTAAATCACAAAAATAAGCTTTTTGGCCTGATAATTTTCTTCCTTCCTTAATTTTAGGCACAATAATTGTAAATATTTCCTGATTTTTATTTATGAAGAACAAGGAGCGGGTCAGTTTTGTTTTCCGGAGCCGGTAACTCCCAGTCCAAATAAAGCAAAATCATATTTGACGGGATCGTCAGGATCAAATTGCCGGAGGTTTGAAGTAAGCTCAGCAACAGCCTGCCAGTTGTTTTGTTTGAAGCTTAAAAGGCCTGTTTCGCGGGCAATAGTTCCCGAATGTACATCCAAGGGCATCATCAAAGCAGAAGGGGGAATTTTATCCCATATTCCAAAATCTACGCCGCGACTATCATTTCTGACCATCCACCGCAAAAACATGTTGATGCGCTTACAGGCAGAGGATTTCACAACATTGGGCAAATGTTTTGCAAAATGTACATCAGATTGTCCCGACAGCATCATAGTTCTAAAGAATAGAATAGAACTGGCTATGTCGCCTGTCTGCCGGTAGGCATTTTCAAATACAGCCCTCAAGCCCGAATAATTGCAATAGATATTTTGCAAGGCTGAAATAAACAACTTGCAATCCTCAGAATTAAAAGTACGGTGAACAAAGCCATCAAATACCTTTAAATCACCTTTTTGGGCATTCACGATAAAATCATAAGGTGCACCATCCATCCTTTGAATCAGTTCACGTGCCTTCCGTATAATGATTTTTCTGTTCCCCCAGGAAAGAGTTGCGGTAAGTAAAGCCGAAATTTCAATATCTTCTTTTCCTGAAAAAGAGTGAGGGACCTGTATAGGATCTGCCTCAATAAAATTGCTTTGATCAAAAAAATGATAATTCTCCTCTAAAAGTTGCAGGATTTGAGCATCATTTTTCCCCGGCTGATAAAAAGGCAATTTATCCATAAAGTAAAGAGACAAACCAGTTGTCCTACAGACTAATTGATAATTCTTCCGTCCTGCATTAAAATTTTCCGGTCGGACATACCGGCCAACTCCAAATCATGGGTAACGATTACAATGGTCTGGTTAAATTTATCGCGAAGGGAGAAAAAAAGCTCATGTAATTCCTTTTTATTTTTGCTGTCCAGGTTTCCTGAAGGTTCATCGGCTAAAACGACAGAAGGATTATTAATCAATGCCCTCGCCACAGCCACACGTTGTTGTTCGCCACCGGAAAGTTCATTGGGCTTATGAGTCATCCTGTCCTGTAAATTCAGAAAACATAAAAGTTCTTTTGCCCTCTCTACAGCTTTACGTTTTGGCGTTTTAGCAATAAAGGCAGGAATACAAACATTTTCCAATGCGGTAAATTCAGGAAGCAAATGATGGAACTGAAAAACGAAACCAATATGTTGATTTCTAAACCTTGCGAGTTGCTTTTCCCTAAGATGAAGTACATCGGTATCATTAATATCAACCAGGCCGCCATCAGGCTTGCTTAAAGTTCCGAGAATCTGAAGGAAGGTGGTTTTACCGGCTCCACTGGCTCCGACTATGGTTACTAGTTCTCCCTTTTGAATTTCAATATCAATACCTTTTAAAACTTGTAACGATCCAAACGATTTGGTGATATTTTGAGCTTTAATCATAAAATAAGAAATTATCCCAGCAAATTGCCGGAATTTAAATTATTAGCGGGCGACTTTTGATCCACATTGGTTGCCCTGCTTTGCAATTCTTCTTCCTTTGGTTCTTCTTCCTTAAGTTCTTCTTCCTTTAGTTCCGGATAAACTGAAGGATCAAATTCTTTTTTAGAATCCGATTCATGGGTTTCAGTATTCTTTTCTCCGGCAATTTCAGCCGGTTTTTCTATTTCAGTCTTTATAGAACTCAGGTTTTTATTGACTTCTGATTTTACGTCATTTAGATTTTCCGTAACATTAGTCTTAAAATCAGTAATACCGCCCTGGAGGTCGCTTTTTAAATCATTTACTTCATTGACGATATCTGAGGTGTTTTCCAAAATTTCTCGTTTAATATCATCAGTTGCCCGCTTAAATTCCTGATAACCTTTTCCCAGCCCTCTGGCTAAATCAGGCATTTTCTTTGATCCAAAAAGGACTAAAACAACCAGCATAATGATCAATATTTCGCCACCGCTTACACCCATAGTATTTAATAAAAAAGATTTACAAAGATAAAACAAAATCCATCTTATAATATTGCAGGAATCATAAAAAAACCCTGAATATTACATCCAGGGTTTTTTTATATCAGTTAAATATTTTTAATTTTTCTTACCAAGGGCTTTTGCAAGTCTGGCTTTTTTCCTTTCGCCAGCTTTAATTAAATCGTAAGCGATAGGAGTAGCGTTGAACACGGATGAGTAAGTTCCAATGGCAACACCAACCAACAAAGCGAATATAAAGCCTCTCAAAATTTCACCACCGAAAATAAAGATGATGATCAATACTACCAAGGTAACACCTGAGGTGTTGATGGTTCTGCCCAAGGTGCTGTTGATAGCAGCATTTATATTGGTTTCCAGATCCCTCTTCGGATACAGCCTTGTATATTCACGGATTCTGTCGAAAATAATCACAGAGTCCATGATAGAATAACCAATGATGGTCAACAAAGCTGCAATAAACTGCTGGTCGATTTCAAGACTGAAGGGCAAGATTCCGTAAAACAACGTAAACATCGTAATAACAACCATGGTATCGTGGAACAACGATATAACACCGCCCAAACCATATTTCCAGTTCTTAAACCGGATGGCGATATAAATAAAGATGATCAACAAACCAAAGAACACAGCCATAAACGATTGCCAGATCAAATCATTAGAAATAACCGGATCAACTTTTGTCGAACTCAATTCGCCGACTTTCTTGGTATCGGAATGTTGAGAGAATTGCTGGTAAGTTACCGGATTAACGAAAAATGGTTTTAATCCTTCGTATAATGTTTTGTCGACAATAGAATCTGCTTTAGTGCTCTTATTATCGATCATATATTTGGTGGTGATCTTTGTCTGTTTATCTGAACCAAAGGTCTTTACTTCAGGAGCATCCTTAAATACGTTGGTTAACGCACTGCGGATATTAGCAGTTTCAACCGGGCGGTCAAAGCGGACAACGTAAGTACGTCCACCGGTAAATTCAACGCTGGGATCAAGTCCTCTGAATATCAACGAAATAATACCAATTGAAATCAGGGTACCAGATGCCACATACATGATCTTCCTGATGCCAATGAAATTAATGTGAACATTTGACAGGGCATTGATGGTAAATTTATTACCCAGGGTAATTTCCTTGTTGTGATCAAGCAGCCATTCGAACATCAAGCGGGCGATGAAAATAGAGGAGAAGAGTGACAGCAACAGACCAACAATCAGGGTAGTAGCAAAACCTTGTACAGGGCCAGAACCGAAAATGTACAAAACCACACCAGTTAAAATTGTCGTAACGTGGCCATCGATGATGGAAGAATAAGCATGCTGGAAACCTTCCTGGACCATAAGTCGGGGTCCTTTACCTTCCCGCCATTCTTCACGCATTCGTTCATAAATAATAACGTTGCCAT
>JAUZOH010000084.1 GCA_030706565.1 Bacteroidota bacterium
ATGAAATTTTATTTGGAATTGAATACAACCCTGGGGATACTTGATATTAGCGGATACAAGAGACTCCTGGCTATTTACCTTATTATTTCAAATCGTTAATATTGATTAGGGTATAGGTGAATTGTTTGCCCCAGTATTTTTCAGCTTTCTCGCATGTGGTGATGAAGCACCGAAATTGTTGGGAATCGGCAAAGACTTGGCAGCCGGCGGACCATTGGTTGATATTGATGGTTTTGCCGGAAAGTTTTGCCTGGTGGATATTCAGGCCAAAGATGCCGGTTTCTTCGCGGCCGGATGTGAAGTTGAGGTTATTATCCCGGTTAAAATCCCGGATTACGGTTACCGGCTTTACCTGTACCAGGGCTTTGTATTTGTCGTGATGCAACCCCAGTTGGTATGCACCCAGGTACTGGCCTTCTTTTAGTATAGCGGTACCATCCTGATTTTTGGGGTGCCGGAGGGAATATAATCCGGGATCGGTGGTGGCTTGGTTGATGAAGAAATTCCATTGTCCTTTGTATTTCCACATGACGACGATATAATCATCAAAGGAATCTGGAACAGGGTTGTTGTTCCTTATCCCGATAATATTGAGGTTATAGGGAGAACTGTCGTTCTCAAATATTTTAAAGCCTTTGGCTTTAAGGGCGGTGTAAAGGGAATTGAATGTTATTGATTTCATATTTTTCCATTACTAGGCAATATGGAAGATTAAAAAATATGCTACTTCATTCTCTTCCTTTTTATTCTCCGCGAAATAGCGGAGAATGAGATCGCTTCGCTAAGTTGTCGTCACAAAAAGGAAGCAAAAAAGACTGTAACTGCGCAAACGCGCTCCGTCAGTCAGGAGACTGACTGCGCTTGAACGGTGCGCAGTTAATAAGGATTTTTTTGTTAACGCTTCGCGAAAAATACTGTTGATTTCTGTTGCAGGCGAATACGCTCAGACAGTTTTTTGTCAATAAGGAATATTTTTTTGACGGCTTCGCCGGGTATTAGAACTTTTATTATTTTAAGTTTGGCTTGACATTTCTTTCAATTCTGCAGCCTGGATGTTCAAATGGCTGGATTGCAATTAGCTTGCTCCAGGTCTTTTTCAAGGTACTTTATTTCAGGTTTTAAACCAAGAAATTCGAGTATATACGGGGCTTTTATATGTTCGTTTGTTGTTGCAACAAGTTCTTTGGTATTTTCAATCGCTTCATTTGCTACGGCTTTTTTATCCTGAGAAGCTAATAAACGTTCATAAAAATGTATTTATCTGCCTTTCAAGCTGACGTACATTCCATTGCTGGTTGGCAGCTTCCTGAATATAATACTGACGTGCTTTTATATCTTCGACCCTCATTAATAACCTGTAATGGGATCAGGTAAGTTCCGGACGCAGCAAAAGGTTACACGCTGTGTCACCTATTTGTTTTCCTGGTAGTCAGGAAAAAGGTTACGCACCGTGTCACCAATGATTCCCTGAAATTTTAAAGCCGAAAATTCTATGTAGAACTTACGAAAAAGTTTGAGGTTGTTAATGTCGGATCCTTTTCCAAATTGAAGCGTAAGTTTTTCGGATAACTGTTTAATAACAAACTCACCGTATGCAGCCCTATGCTTGCCATTTTGTTCTTCTTCAACAATAACACTGCCAAGCATCCAATTTTCAAGGCTACGGCGTCCGGTTTAACTTGTATGATTGGAATGGTCAAAAAGAGTTATACATCAAGGAGCATAATTGTATTATTGATAAAATTGATGAATTTTAGTTTGTTTTATTCACAGGTTGTACTCAATTTGGAAAGGAGAAAAATCCAATAGTTTGTAGTTAATGGTTTGTTTTTGGTTATTAAACTATACTAATAGTATGATATAAATGACTTAAACAAACTAATTGCGTGAATTTTATTTAATGGTTTATTTTTGGTGTATGGAAGAAAAAGGCTTCAGGAAATATCCTGAAGCCTTTTCTGGTCGGGGTGAGAAGACTCGAACTTCCGACCACTTGCACCCCATGCAAGTACGCTAGCCAACTGCGCTACACCCCGATTTTGACAGCGCAAAAATACATATCTTATTACAAACTGCAAAATTTTTGGAAACTTTAAAACAATATTTTATTTTCGATGTTTGAGAGATGTTATATGAATGTCTTCTGTTTCTTTTGTTTAATTAGAAAAAATAATTTTTCAATATGGGATTTTTTAAAGAAATGAATTCGCAAAGCGAAAATAAAGTGAAGGAAATTCAGGGTGAAGCGGCTGAAAAGGTAAAATGCCTGATTATTGGTTCTGGGCCTGCAGGGTATACGGCTGCAATTTATGCAGCACGCGCCAATCTGGAACCTGTCATTTTTGAAGGCCTGCAACCCGGAGGGCAGCTTACGACCACTACGACTATCGAAAATTTCCCGGGTTACCCTTCCGGCGTTTCCGGAATGCAGATGATGGATGAACTAAAAGCCCAGGCTCAACGGTTTGGGGCTGATATTCGCAGCGGACTGGTTACCAAAGTGGATTTCTCCTGTCACCCGCATAAAGTTCTGGTTGATGATGAAAAAATCATCGCTGCCGATACGGTTATTATTTCCACGGGTGCAAATGCTTTGTATTTGGGGTTGGAATCCGAAAAGACATTTGCAGGTTTTGGTGTTTCGGCCTGCGCTACCTGCGATGGCTTCTTTTATAAGAACCAGGATGTGGCTGTTGTTGGAGGTGGGGATACGGCCTGTGAAGAAGCAGTGTATCTTTCGGGCCTTTGCAGGAAAGTAACGATGATCGTCCGTAAAAATTACCTGCGGGCCTCCCAAATTATGCAGAATAAGGTGGCCAGCAAGCCTAATATTGAGATTTTATTCGAGCATAGGGTAAAAGAAATTGTGGGCGATCAGGCTGTAAATGGCGTAATCGTGATCAATGCAAAAGGGGAGGAGGAGAAGCTTGAAGTTACCGGGTTCTTCCTGGCTATTGGTCATCATCCCAATTCCGAGTTGTTTAAGGATTATTTGGAAGTTGATGAACACGGATATATCAAAACTATTCCGGGGACTTCAAAAACAAATATCCCTGGTGTTTTTGCCTGCGGTGATGTTCAGGACCCTCAATACAAGCAGGCGATCACTGCCGCCGGTTCGGGATGTATGGCAGCCATTGATGCAGAAAGGTATTATCAAAACCTGAAAAAATAAATTGTTCAGTACCCAAAAAAATAGCCGTTTGTTTTTACAGCAAACGGCTATTTTTTAGTCTGATGATATTTTTATGAAATACTTGCAATATGTTCGGCAGCGTATTTTCCAGCTTTCAGTTTTTCGTGTATTTCAGAGAAAGCCTTGATGGTATATTGAACATCTTCCAAAGTATGAACAGCTGAAGGGATGATACGGATTAAAATTACGCCTCTGGGTACCACAGGATATACCACTATGGAACAGAAGACGCTATAGTTTTCACGAAGGTCAAAAATGATATTGGTGGCCTCGGCAACTGTACCGCTCAGATATACCGGGGTAACAGGTGACTGGGTATTGCCAATGTTAAATCCTTGTGCTTTTAAGCCGTCTTGCAGGGCATGAACAATTTTCCAAAGATTTCCCCTTAATTCAGGGTGGGTTTTAATCAATTCAAGACGTTTTTGAGCGCCCACGACCATGGCCATGGGTAAGGATTTTGCAAAAATCTGGGAACGCATGTTGTATTTCAGAAAATCAATAACATCTTCCTTACCGGCAACAAAACCGCCAATCAAAGCCATTGCTTTGGCAAAAGTTGCGAAGTGCAGATCGATGCCGTCCTGAACACCAAAATGTTCGGGAGTTCCGGCTCCTGTCGGTCCCATAGTTCCGAATCCGTGAGCGTCGTCAACCAGGATGCGGAAATTATATTTTTCCTTTAACTTAACGATTTCATCAAGTTTACCTAATTCGCCGGACATGCCAAATACGCCTTCAGTAATGACCAGGATGCCGCCGTCTGTTTTTTCAACCAATGCAGTGGCCCTTTGTAATTCCTTTTCAAGGTTCTGCATGTCGTTGTGGGGATAAACAAAACGTTTGCCCATGTGGATACGCAGACCGTCCATAATGCAGGCATGAGCTTCGGAATCGTAAACGATCACATCATTTCTGCCACAGATGGTGTCGATGATGGAAATCATACCCTGGTAGCCGAAGTTCAACAGATAGGCATCTTCCTTGTTTACAAAGGCAGCCAGCTGTGCTTCCAGCTCTTCGTGTTTAGTGGTATGACCTGACATCATACGGGCACCCATTGGGTATCCCAAACCCCATTCTTTTGCAGCTTCTGCATCTATTTTCCTTACTTCAGGATGGTTGCATAAACCAATATAATTATTTAAGCTCCAGTTTAATACTTCTTTACCCCTAAATTTCATGTGGGGACCTATTTCTCCTTCCAATTTTGGAAACATAAAATAGCCTTGAGCTTCCTTTTGATATTGACCTAAAGGGCCTCTTTTTCGTACTTTATCAAAAATATCCACTGTTGTTATCTTTTAATGATTATTATTTCACAAATGTACATTTTTTTAAATATTCGCCAAATTCATTTTTTTACTTTTAATAATTCGGTTCTTTCCCTTGATATTCTGTTTTTTATCAACTATAAGGAATTAATAATTTTATGCCTCAGGCAATGGAATAATAATTCATCCGTTGTTATACTAAGAATTTTAAATGTTCCGGATAGATGTGATTTTTTATCTTGTATATTTGCACTACTGGTCTGGTTTTGTTCAATATTTAATACAAAATAATTTTTATATATTTGCATTTTGTCTAAATTTGTAAATTTTTAAAGCAGATATGAAACAATACTTAATATATTCTGTAACAATAATTTTATTATTCACTTCCTGCAGTGGATATGAAAAATTGTTAAAAAGTACAGATTATAACCTTAAATATAAAAAAGCCCTGGAGTATTACAATCAGAAAGAGTATGTGAAATCAGGCAATTTGTTTGAACAGATTCAATCTTTTTATAGAGGTACAGAAAAGGCCGACACGGTAGATTTTTTATATGCCAAAAGTCTTTATGGACAAGGTGATTATATTCTTTCGGGTGAATATTTTAAGAATTTCGGAGAATCCTATCAGTATAGCGATTTTGCAGAAGAAGCCAATTTCCTTTGCGCCTACTGTTTTTATCTGACTTCTCCGCGCCCTAGTCTGGACCAGGAAAATACTTATAATGCCATTCAGGCGTTTCAGCTTTTTCTAATCAAATATCCTAACAGTTCGCGAAAAAAAGACTGTCTTGATTTAATTGCTGAACTTAAAGACAAGTTGGTGGAGAAATCTTTTATCAGTGCAAAACTTTATTTCGATTTAGGGGAATACAAATCTTCTATTATCGCTTTAAATAACAGCCTTAACGAATATCCGGACACCAAATACAGGGAGGAAATGATGTTTTTGGTTTTGAAATCAAAATACTTACTTGCTACTTATAGTATACCGGAGAAGCAGAAAGAGCGTTATCAGAATTCCGTGGATGAATATTATTCTTTTATCGCCGAATTTCCTAAAAGTATATATATTAAAGAGGCAGAAAAGATGTACGATACATCAACCAAGGAATTAAAAAATTAATCAACTTAATTACTCAACTGAAAATTATAATTATATGACAAATATGGATTACAAAAAATCAAAGGCACCTTCTTCAATTATTACAAGGGATTTGAACAAGTTTGATACTGAAACAGGTAACATTTACGAAAGTGTTATAGTTATCGCTAAAAGAGCAAATCAGATTTCTGTTGAAATGAAACAGGAACTGAACAGGAAGCTTGAGGAATTTGCTTATTATTCTGATAATTTGGAAGAAGTATTTGAAAACCGTGAACAAATTGAAATTTCAAAATTTTATGAACGCTTGCCTAAGCCTTCTTTAATTGCAACCCAGGAATTTGTAGATAAAGAAGTTTATTATCGTGTTCCACAAAAAAATGAAAAGGCCGAGAAATCTGAAGAAGAGGTAGAACAACGTCCCGAATAAAAAATTAATTCAAAGCTGCATGCTGGAAGGGAAACATATTATTGTTGGAGTGACCGGAAGTATTGCTGCTTTTAAAGCTGCAACACTTGTCAGGTTGCTGATTAAAAATAAAGCCCAGGTTAAAGTGGTCATGACTCCTTTGGCTAAGAAATTCATTACTCCTTTAACCTTATCTACCCTTTCGAATAATCCTGTTTATTGTGATTTTTTTACACCGGATACCGGTGAATGGCATAGTCACGTCAGCTTAGGCGTATGGGCCGATTTGATGGTTATTGCTCCTGCAACAGCCAATACATTAGGGAAAATGGCCCATGGCATTGCTGATAATTTATTGCTGACCACTTTCCTTTCAGCCCGTTGCCCTGTTTTTGCAGCACCTGCAATGGATCTGGATATGTATCAGCATCCTGTTACCCAAAAAAATTTAGATGTCTTACGCTCTTTAGGTGTCACTCTTATTGAACCTGCGATGGGTGAACTGGCCAGCGGGCTTGTTGGAAAAGGCAGGATGGAAGAACCGGAAGTTATTCTTGAAAAAATCTTTGACTTTTTTTCGGCCGAAAGCAGTGAAAAAAATGCTTTGAGCGGGAAAAAAATACTTGTTACGGCCGGCCCTACTTACGAAAGAATTGATCCGGTAAGGTTTATAGGAAATTTCTCTACCGGCAAAATGGGATATGCCCTGGCTATGGAATTAGCCCAACAAGGTGCTGAAGTGACACTGGTTTCAGGCCCTACTTCATTGGACATCAATCATCCCTTGATTAAACGGATTTCTGTTGAATCGGCTGCTCAAATGCACAAAGCCTGCCTTGACATATTCCGGTCATGCGACGGTGCTATCCTTTCTGCCGCTGTGGCGGATTTTACCCCACTTTCACCTTCAGGACAAAAAGTAAAAAGAACCAGGCAAAATTATTCTATAGAACTTAAGCCAACCGATGATATAGCGGCAGATTTAGGTAAGATCAAGGAGCAAAAACAATTCCTGGTCGGATTTGCCCTGGAAACTGAAAATGAAGTTGAAAATGCCCAATCCAAGCTGAAAAAGAAAAATCTGGATTTTATCGTCCTCAATTCTTTGAGGGATAAGGGGGCAGGTTTTGCCACGGATACCAACAAGATTACCATCATTGATGCCGAAAATCATACCCAAAAATTTGAATTGAAATCCAAACAGGCAGTTGCTAAAGACATTGTTAATGAAATTATAAGATTAATTCAGTAAAAGAATGTTTAAAAAGCTTATTGCTTTATTTTGTTTGTTTTTTATTGTGCATCAGGCCATTCTGAAATCCCAGGAGCTGAAATGCAATGTACAGATTGTTTCCAGCCAAATTCAGGGTACCAACAAAAAGGTGTTTGAAACCTTGCAGAATGCCATTTACGAATTTATGAATAACCGTAACTGGACCAACAATGTATTTGATATTGACGAACGTATTGAATGTAACATCCTGATTAATCTTACCGAACAAAATGCTGATGAATTCAAGGGAACTATTCAGGTTCAGTCGAGGCGCCCTGTTTATAATTCATCTTATAATACGGTGATGTTCAATTTTATGGACAACAACATGGATTTTCAATATATAGAATTCCAGCCTCTCGAATTTAGTGAGACGTCTTATCTTTCCAATCTTACCTCAATTCTTGCTTATTATGCCTATCTCATCATCGGACTTGATTACGATTCATTTTCCCCTGAAGGAGGAACGGAGTTTTTTCAAAAAGCAGAAAATATTGTAAATTTTGCACAGAATTCTAAGGAAAAAGGTTGGAAGGCTTTCGAAGCCACCAAAAATAAAAATCGTTACTGGCTGATTAAGAATATTCTGGATGACAAGTATCAGCCGGTTCGCGATTTTACATATCAATATCACCGGTTGGGACTTGATTTGCTTTCCACCAAACTGGCCGAAGGGCGGACTAAGATGGCTGAGAGTTTAAGGTTATTGCAACAGGTGTACCGGCAAAAACCTGATCCTTACCTGTTTTTTCTTCAGACAGTTGTGGATGCCAAATCTGATGAATGGGTGAATGTGTTTACTGAGTCATTCTCCGATGAAAAAAATCAGGTTATTACAATTCTCAAAGAGATTGATCCTTCGAATGTTGCAAAGTATCAGAAAATTTCAGGATAAAAATTAATCGGGTTTAAAGCCAAATTATTTTTATTTTTACAAATAAATTGACTGTTCAATTATGCTGAAATATTTATCTATTCAGAATTATGCAATTATAGATAAAGTTGTTATTGATTTCCATCCGGGTTTTTCTATTATTACCGGTGAAACCGGGGCCGGAAAATCAATTATCATGGGTGCTTTGTCATTGATTATCGGTCAAAGGGCTGACACCAGTGTTTTGAATGATAAAAGCAGGAAATGTATTGCTGAAGCCGAATTTGACATTACCCGATATAATCTGAAGGATTTTTTTACCCAAAACAATATAGATTACTCAGACAATACCCTGATCCGCCGGGAAATTAATGAAGAGGGTAAGTCCAGGGCTTTTATTAACGATACCCCGGTGAATTTAAGTGTGATGAGAGAACTTGGAGTCAAATTGATCGATATCCATTCCCAGCATCAAAACCTGAATTTAAGCGATAATCTATTTCAGTTAAAAGTAATTGATGCCCTGGCTCAGCATAATGAGTTGTTTGAAAAGTACAGGTCCTGTTATAAAAATTACAGGCTGTTGGAGAAGGACTATAAGGATATTCTTGAAAATGCTTCTAAGGCTAAAAGTGATCTGGATTATTTTCAGTTTCAGTTCGATCAGCTTAATGAAGCCAAACTGCTTTCGGGCGAACAGGAAGGTCTTGAAGTTGAGCTTGAAGAACTGAAACATGCCGAAGAAATAAAGCGTAATCTTTCCCTTGCCGACCAGCTCCTTTCGGATGATGGAAATTCTGTACTTAATCAGTTAAAAGAATCGGTAAGCCTGACTGGTAGGTTAATCCCTTTTTTCCCCAGGGTGAGTGAAATCAATCAGCGCCTGGAGAGTGCCTATATCGAACTGAAGGATATTGCCGCTGAAACGGACATGCTGAACGAAAAGATGGAGATTAATCCTGAGCGGACAGCATTTATCAATGAACGTCTGGATCTGATATACGGGCTGGAGCAGAAACACCGGGTTGGGTCGGTAGATGAGCTGATCATCCTCCGGGATGAACTTGGGAATAAGATTGAAGGTATTACTTCTTTCGACACTCAAATTGGCCTTCTTTCAAAAAAATTGGCTGAAGAAAAAGATAAACTCTGCAAATTAGCTGCAAAATTATCAGACGATAGAATGAAGGTGATTCCCTCTCTGGAAAAGGAAGTAATTGCAGTGTTGCAACAGTTGGGTATCCGTAATGCCAATTTCAAGGTTGTTCATTCCCTTCTGGAAGATTTTACCCCCAATGGTCTGGATCGTGTAAGCTTTTTGTTTTCGGCTAACAAACAATCCGACTTGCAGGATATTTCGAAGGTTGCCTCAGGCGGGGAGCTTTCCCGGGTGATGCTGAGCATTAAATATATCATTTCCTCGAACATAGACCTGCCTACCATTATATTCGATGAAATTGATGCCGGTGTTTCCGGTGAGGTGGCCGACAAGATGGGGAATATTCTAAAAAAAATGTCTAAAAATATGCAGGTGATTAATATTACGCATCTTCCTCAAATCGCCTGCAAGGGGAACTATCATTATGTGGTTTATAAAAAAGACAATAACCACACTACTTACACTCAGGTCAGGTTACTGCAGCCTGAAGAAAGGGTCATGGAAATTGCCAAAATGTTGAGTGGGGAAAAGATGACAGCAGCTGCTATAGATAATGCAAAGACATTGTTGTCCAGTTCCATTTAATTCTGTAAATTAAATTTAATCTGTTTGAAATTTAAAAAAGAAATTATGTCATACAACTTATTAAAAGGGAAGAAGGGAATAATATTCGGTGCTTTGAATTCAAATTCCATTGCCTGGAAAGTTGCGGAAAGAGCATACGATGAAGGTGCTGAATTTGTCCTTAGCAATGCACCCAGTGCATTGAGAATGGGGGAAATTAAGGAATTGGCTGAAAAATGCCATGCCGAAGTGATTGGCGCTGACGCTACGGATGTAAGGGATATAGAACATCTGTTCAAGAAAACCCGGGAAATATTTGGAGGAAAAATAGATTTTATATTGCATTCAATTGGTATGTCACCTAATGTTCGAAAAGGGATTCCTTACGAAGACATTAATTATCCCAATTTTTTAAAGACTTTGGATATTTCTTCGCTTTCGTTTCACAAAATATTGCAGACTGCCTATCAGACAGATGCCATAAAGGAATGGGGATCGATAGTGGCATTAACTTACGTGGCTGCCCAGCGTACTTTGACCGGATACAACGATATGGCTGATGCCAAATCCCTTTTGGAATCTATTGCCCGCAGTTTCGGATATATATATGGCCGCGAACGTCATGTAAGGATAAATACCATCAGCCAATCGCCTACTCATACCACTGCAGGCAATGGGATCAAAGGATTTGATGCTTTGTATGATTTCTCCGACCGGATGTCTCCATTGGGAAATGCTACAGCTGATGAATGTGCCGATTATTGCGTTACCCTCTTCTCTGATCTGACCCGGAAAGTCACCATGCAAAATTTGTATCATGATGGTGGTTTTTCCAATATGGGCATGAGTTTAAAAGCGATTACACAATATTCTAAAAGTTTTGATTCTGAGCAGAATTTATAACCCTGACCTCATAATACCTATAACTTTTTTTAGAAATTAATAAAAACAATAAACATTAGTGGTTTATTGTTTTTATTTTTAATCCGTTTTTATCTAACGGAAATCATTTCTTTATTATTTTTTTATCTTATGTCACTTTTTATCCTTGTATTATTTTACCTGCTTTCTCCCATTGTCATCCTTATACTTTGTCACCGTTTCCCTTTCGTCAATAAACTGGGCTCAATTGTAATCGCTTATATCATCGGCTTAATCCTGGGCAATATAGGAATATTGCCTGAAGGTAGCGACCAGGTCCAGAATATCCTTTCAATCTTGTCCATCCCGCTTGCCTTACCTTTGCTTTTATTTTCATTGAATATAAAAGGATGGTTTAGAATTGCGGCAAAAGCACTTCTTTCCCTGGTTTTAAGTGAGGTTTCGTTGGTCATAGTGCTGGTTCTGGGTTTTCATTTCTGGGGTAAACACATTGATGAGTCCTGGAAGGTTGCAGGAATGTTGGCAGGTGTATATACTGGCGGTACTTTTAATATGGCTGCTATTGCTTCGGCTTTGCATGTAAAGTCTTCGGCCTATATCATTACCAATACCTGCGACATTATTATGTCATCAGTATATATGCTTTTTCTGATGACCGTTGCACAAAGATTTTTTAATTTGTTCCTTCCCAAATACGTGCCTTACGGTTGTCTTTTTGATGAACACATTAACGGGAATGGCAATGACCCCTATGCCGGGATTTTTACTAAACGATATTTTTTCCCCCTGCTCAAGGCTTTGGGTATAGCCGTATTAATTGCCTCCATTGGCTTTGGACTGACTTTTCTGGTACCTCATTCTTATTCCACGACTGTTGCCATTCTTACCATTACCACCTTAGGAATTTTGGCTTCATTGATCCCTTCTGTCAACAAAATTGAAAAAACATTTGAGACAGGGATGTATTTTATTCTTGTCTTTAGTGTGGTGGTTGCTTCCATGGCTAATTTTAAAGATTTGACCCTTTCCAACTCATTATACCTGCTTTATTATGTCAGCTTTGCTATTTTTGGAACACTTACCGGTCATGTTATATTGGCCCGTATTTTCAAGGTAGATACGGATACAGTCATTATTACATCAACTGCCGTGATTAATTCTCCTCCTTTTGTACCATTGGTTGCTGCTTCCCTTAAAAACCGCGAAATTATCATATCCGGTTTAACGGTGGGCATCATTGGTTATGCTATCGGTAATTATATCGGTATATTGGTTGCTTACCTGTTAAGGTGATTTTTTTGTAAAAGAAGAAGAAAAAACCGAATAGAAAAAACAAAAGCCTCATAATCAAAAATATGAGGCTTTTGTTTTGATTTAGTCTGAAATAATTATTCTACTTTAAAATTGGAAATGATTTCTTTCACCTGATCGGCGTGCTGTGCCAGAACAATGGATTGTTCATTGATTTCGTCCGAACGTTGTGCGTTTGACTGTACAACCTCATTAAGCTGTTGCATGGCATTGTTGATCTGCTCGATACCGGTTACCTGTTCAAGGCTGGCAGAGGAAATTTCGCCGACTTTATTGGCGGTTTTCTCAATTTCAGGAACCAGGAAACCCAATCCTTTTTCTGCAGAAGTGGACATTTCCAGGGTTGATTTGGTTACTCCGTTGATTTCTGCAGCTGCAGTTTTACTTTTTTCGGCCAGTCTCCTGACTTCGCCGGCCACTACAGCAAATCCGCGGCCGTTTTCCCCTGCCCGGGCTGCTTCAACTGCAGCATTTAGGGCCAAAATATTTGTTTGAAAAGCTATTTCATCGATAATTGAAACCTTTTCTGCAATTTTTTTAAGGGATTCTGAAGCAATGCGGAAGGATTCTTTATTCCGGTTAACTTCTTTAGCCGATTTTTCAGAAATGACCTGGGTTTCTTTAGCATTGTCCGTATTCTGTTGAATATTGGCATACATTTCTTCAACAGAAGAAGAAATTTCTTCAGTTGCTGAAGCCTGTTGTCTGGAACCTTCGGACATTTCATTTGCACTGTCTTTAAAAAGCTGACTGGACTGGGCTATTGTTTCAGCACTGACTGCAACC
>JAUZOH010000085.1 GCA_030706565.1 Bacteroidota bacterium
AGTAGTGCGGTTATCAAGGGCAGTCTTGAGTTCATGACCTGTAACAATTCAAAATGTCTGCCTCCCGAACAGGTTGAATTTAGTATTCCTGCCAAACAGGGGGAAAGCAGTAAAATTAATAAAACGGCTGCAGTTACGGCCGAAGGTTCAAATCTGGGCGCTTCTGCAGCTAAGAAAACACCGGGCTTGTCAAAGGACTCATCCGGATTAAAGAATACACACAGTTCGGCAACAGTTAAAGCTGCTGATCAGATTAATCAGACTGTTAAAGTGAAATCGGCAGCAGAAAGTAGTACAAACCATGAAAGACAATCTCTGTGGAAAATATTTTTAGCCGGCATATTAGGTGGATTTGCAGCTTTGATCATGCCCTGTATTTTTCCCATGTTGCCGTTGACGGTCAGTTTCTTTATTAAGAAAAATGAATCAAAAGGGAGCGGGATAAGTAAGGCCTTAATTTACGGGCTTTCCATTATCGTCATTTATGTCCTACTGGGATTGTTGATCACCGTCATTTTCGGTGCCGATGCCTTGAATGATCTTTCAACAAACGGAATATTCAACCTGTTCTTTTTCTTGTTGCTGGTGGTATTTGCTGCTTCCTTCCTGGGCGCTTTTGAGATCATTTTACCAGCTTCGTGGGTTAATGCAGCCGATAAGCAAAGTGATAAAGGCGGTGTTTGGGGCCTATTTTTCATGGCGGCCACTCTGGCCCTGGTCTCTTTTTCATGTACCGGACCGATTATCGGGACTTTGTTGGTGGAGGCTGCTTCGATGGGGCATTATCTTGCTCCGGCCATAGGAATGTTCGGTTTTGCACTTGCCCTTGCTTTGCCTTTTACTCTTTTTGCAATGTTCCCTTCCTGGATGAAAGCACTGCCCAAGTCGGGCAATTGGTTTAATACGGTGAAAGTTGTGCTTGGCTTCCTGGAGTTGGCTTTGGCAATGAAATTTCTGTCAAATGTCGACCTCGCTTACAATTGGCACTGGTTTGACCGTGAAGTAAACCTTTCATTGTGGATCGTGATTTTTGGCATATTGGGCATTTATCTTTTGGGGAAACTGAAACTTCCGCATGAAAACAGCATTGATCATATCTCAGTGCCCCGTTTGTTTGTGGCTATTATTACATTGGCATTTACAATTTATATGATTCCCGGTTTGTGGGGCGCACCGCTCAAAGCTATCTCTGCTTTCCTTCCTCCCCAGCAAACACAGGACTTTGACTTATATACCCATCAATTAGGGACTGCCGGTCAGGTACAACACCCTTCAAGAAAATATGGCGATATTTTTCATGCTCCTTTCAATCTTGACGCTTTCTTTGATTATGAGGAAGGTATGGCCTATGCCCGGCAGGTGAAGAAACCTGTAATGATTGATTTTACAGGTCATGCCTGTGTAAACTGCCGTCAAATGGAAGCTGCCGTTTGGACCAATAAGGAAGTTTTTAAACGTCTTAATCAGGATTATGTGCTGATTCAGCTCTATGTTGACGACAAAACAGAATTGCCTGCCAATGAGCAAATTATTTCGACTTTTAGTGGTAAGAAAATAAAAACTATTGGAAACAAGTGGAGCGATTTTCAGGCTTCACGTTATCATTCCAATTCTCAGCCTGATTATGTCCTCCTCGATAATAAAGGAAAATTGCTGGTACCCACCCGGGGAGCTGATTATAATGCTGCTGGTTTTGTGAAATTCCTGGATAGTGGACTAAAGGCATATTCTGAAAGATAATTTTAAAAGAACAGGCTGTTTTTTTCAGGTATGGAAGCTGCTATAAGCGGTAAAAATTGGACGAACAATAATCTGTTGATTCGAATAAGAAAAAAAACGAGTAACTCGCAATGAAAAAACTATTGACGATTGCTGTATTTCTTATAGCAGCAACATTTTACCTGCAGGGACAAAATGGAATGTCGCTTTTAAGGGTATCAGCCAATAAAAAGTTCCTGGCTGACGAAAAAGGCCATCCTGTATTCTGGCTGGGTGATACGGGCTGGCTGTTGTTTTCAAAAACCACCCGCGAGGAAGCTTCAAATTATCTTGACGATCGCAGCAAAAAAGGATTTAACGTGATCCAGGTGATGGTCATTCATGACTTGAAAGATAATGTCGATGTTTATGGCGATTCTGCACTGATCAATTGCCAGTTGAACAAGCCGAGAATTACTCCGGGCAAAACTTTTGGGCATGGTAAAGAATATGATTATTGGGATAATATGGATTTTGTAATTGATTTGGCCGCGAAAAAAGGATTATATATGGCTTTGGTTCCTATTTGGGGCGCAAACGTGAAAAGCGGGCATGTTTCCCGTCAGCAAGCCCATGATTTTGCTGCCTTTCTTGCCAAACGTTATAAAGATAGAAAAAATATCATCTGGATCAACGGGGGAGATGTTAAAGGTTCAGATTCTACGGAAATATGGAATATTATTGGCAATACTCTTCGTGCAAATGATTCCAATCATTTGATCACATTTCATCCTTTTGGCAGGCACACTTCTTCGCTTTGGTTTCATAATCAGCCCTGGCTTGATTTTAATATGTTCCAGAGCGGGCATCGGGCTTATGCCCAGGATACCATGCCTGCAGAACAGCACTATGGGCCCGATAACTGGAAATATCCTGGCCATGATCTGGCATTAAGGCCACAGAAACCTACCCTTGACGGAGAACCTTCTTACGAACAGATTCCTTATGGACTGCATGATACGTTGCAACCCTACTGGAATGAGAATGATGTCAGGCGTTATGCTTACTGGGAGGTTTTTGCCGGTGGCTGTGGTTTTACGTACGGGCATAATTCGGTTATGCAGTTTTATAAACCAACTGATAAAGGTAAGGCTTATGGAGCCAAAAAATACTGGTTTCAGGCCATTAATGATCCCGGGGCAGGACAGATGCGCTACCTGAAAAAACTGATGCTGTCCCGTTCATACTTTGACCGTATCCCGGATCAGTCAATTATTTTCGGCGATCCCGGCTGGCATTATGATTATATTGCAGCTACCCGGGGACCTAAATACGTCTATGTTTATACATACAATGGGAGGCCATTTAAAGTAAACATGGGGAAAATTCCGGGTAAAACCGTGAAAGCCTCATGGTTTAATCCTCGAAATGGGGAAATCACCCAGATCGGCCCGGTACGGAATGAAGGAATTGTGGAGTTTAAAGCTCCCGGTGTTAAGAAAGAGGGAAACGACTGGGTGCTGATATTGGATCAGCTATAAAATATTACTTTGAACTAAGTATCTGATAGACAAGCATATATAAAAACAGTGAAGGCTTCAAAATAATGATACACATTATTTTGAAGCCTTCACTGTTTTTATGCAATAATTATAGTTATTTAAAACTATTTTCTGAGGTACTGGAATAAAACAAATACAAGTATTGTCCCTGCAACAGCAAATAAAAAGCTGATGATGTTAAATTTGAGTATTGTTCCAAATTCAAGGATCCATCCTATCAATCCGCCAATAATGGCTCCTGTAATTCCCATTATGATGGGCAGTGCTAGTCCTAATATTTGTATTCCTGAGAAAAGATGCCTTGTCACCAGACCTGCTATAATTCCTATTATAATCCAAGATAAAATTCCCATAATAATCTTTTTTATTTGTGGTTGAACCTATATTGGTTTACGAATTTTGATAGTGGTATAAATTTATAAAAAAATATGAAGTAATACTAAAGATAAAAACGAATTTCTGACTGTTCTACCCCTCAAATTGATATGTTATCTTTTAAGGAACTAAAATGTCATTTAGTCCTTTTTTAAATATTTGGCCAAGGGGAGTTTTAACTCCTTAATTCCTTCAACAGCAAGTGCTGCAACCATCATGGCTCCTTTTTCATTCAGGTGCGTACTGTCCTGAACACCATTGGGACGATTCGGATATTCACCGGGTTGGGTGAAAAGAAATATTTTTTTAGACTTTTCAGGACCAAGTCCTGTTACCAGCTTGCGCGTTTTAGCTTCCATATCGATAAGGGGAACGTGCATTTCTGCAGCAAGTTGGCGGGGTACCTTTACATAATCTCCATGAGTGTCTTTAAGCTGGCCTTTGGCATCGAAGTGACGCCGGACAATAGAGGTACAAAGAATGGGATAAGCCCCTTTCGCGCGGGTTTCATTTATATATTTGGCCAAAGTTGCGCGGAAGGTCGTTTTGGGATCGGTATATTTGGCCGTATCCTTTTTAGCATCATTATGCCCGAATTGAATGATGACATAGTCACCTTTTTTTAGAGTTGACAGAATATTGCTCCAGCGGCCTTCACCAATAAAACTTTTTGAACTTCGTCCATTTACGGCCCTGTTGTCAATGATAATCGCATCTGTAAAAAAACGGTTAAATACCTGTCCCCATCCGGTTTCGGGTTTTGCTTTTTCTTCCTTGTTAGCCATGGTTGAATCTCCAATCATGTATACTACAGGTTTTTTAGTCTGCATGACAAATCCGCAAATTATTGAAAATATTGCAACTGATAAACAGGATAATTTTTTTGTTGTTGACATTTCTACAAGTTTTAATCATTCGTCTAACAAATATGAACCAAATATTTGGATTTTGCTAATTTTGTAAAACTTATAGTTTTTTAAAAACATCATGAAAAATCACTTAAGTGTAAACTTTAAATCTGACAATTAAAAAATTAAGATGAACGAATTTAATCTTAAAGGGCAGGAGTATATAGAGCTGAACAAGCTTTTAAAATTATTGGGATGGGTTAAAACAGGCGGCGAAGCCAACATCCGTATAGAAAATGGGGAAATTTCGGTCAATGGAAATGTGGAAAGTAGAAAGCGGAATAAACTTAGAGTTGGCGATAAAGTTTCTTTTCAGGATAATTCTGTGGTAATTCGCTGATTTAATCCTGGTACATAATAAAGCATAAAAAAAGCCGTCTTAAAGACGGCTTTTTTTTAAGCATCGATATTTGCATATTTTGCATGTTTTTCAATGAATTCCTTTCTGGGAGGTACTTCATCGCCCATGAGCATGGAGAAAATACGATCAGCTTCAGCAGCACTATCGATAGTCACCTGACGGAGAGTACGTTTTTCAGGATTCATGGTGGTTTCCCACAGCTGTTCGGCACTCATTTCACCCAAACCTTTGTAACGTTGAACGGTTAATCCGGCTTCCTTACCCTGTCCGAGTTCCTGGATAATGGCTATACGTTCTTCTTCAGTCCAGCAATATCTCTCGTTTTTCCCTTTTTTGATCAGGTATAAAGGAGGTGTTGCAATGTAAACATGTCCGTTTTTGATCATATCTTCCATATAGCGGAAAAAGAAGGTCAGAATGAGCGTATCAATGTGGCTGCCGTCCACATCGGCATCGGTCATGATGATTACCTTATGATAACGGATTTTTTCCAGGTTGATGGCCTTGCTGTCTTCTTCAGTACCAATAGAAACGCCCAATGCGGTGAACATATTTTTTATTTCCTCACTTTCAAAAACCCGGTGAGGCATAGCTTTTTCCACGTTTAAAATTTTACCCCGTAAAGGAAGAATAGCCTGGAATTGTCTGTTTCGGCCCTGTTTGGCTGTTCCACCTGCAGAATCTCCCTCGACAAGGAATATCTCTGTATTTACGGGATCTTTATCGGAGCAGTCGGCCAGTTTTCCGGGTAATCCGGAGCCTGAAAGTACCGTTTTGCGCTGTACCATTTCTCTGGCTTTACGGGCGGCCTGCCTTGCAGTAGCAGCCAGGACAACTTTTTGTACAATGGAATGGGCATCCTTGGGATTTTCTTCGAGATAATCGGTCAGATATGCACTTACGGCCTGGTCTACAGCGCCCATCACTTCTGTGTTCCCAAGCCGGGTCTTAGTCTGGCCTTCGAACTGGGGCTCTTGTACCTTTACCGAAACCACTGCAGTTAATCCTTCACGGAAATCATCGCCATTGATTTCAATTTTCACTTTTGAAAGCAGGCCTGATTTTTCGGCGTAAGCCTTAAGGGTCCTTGTCAATCCCCGGCGGAAACCTGCCAGATGAGATCCCCCTTCAATTGTATTGATGTCATTGACATAAGAATGGACGTTTTCCGTGTATGAATTGTTGTATTGAAGGGCTACTTCAACGGGTATGCCTGCCTTTTCCGTATCAATATAAATTATCTTTTCAGTAAGCTTTTCACGGTTGGCATCCAGAAATTCCACAAATTCTTTTAAGCCTTCCTCCGAATAAAATACTTCGGAACGGTATTTTCCATCCTGAACAGTGGCATTGCCATTGACCGTTACATCATTGGTGACCGCACTGTTGTTCCCGTTCCCATTACCCTCTTCCTGTTCCCGTTTATCGGTAAGAGTCAGATGAATTCCCTTATTCAGATAGGCTAATTCCCTGAGTCGTGATTCAATAATTTCGAATTGGAAGTCGGTTGTAGTAAAAATTGAATTATCCGGCTTAAAGGTGATGATGGTTCCGTGGTCCTCCGTTTCTCCGGTTACTTTGACATCGTATAAGGGTTTTCCTTTTTCATATTCCTGTACGAATATTTTACCATCGAGGTGAATTTCGGCCTTAAGATGGGTTGAAAGTGCATTTACGCAGGAAACACCTACACCGTGTAATCCTCCTGAAACTTTGTATGAACCTTTATCGAATTTGCCACCTGCATGTAAAACGGTAAGTACCACCTCCAGAGCCGATTTTTGTTCTTTTTCGTGAAATCCGGTCGGTATTCCCCGACCATCATCCTGAACGGTAACCGACCCGTCTTCATTGATTGTTACTTCAATATTTTTGCAATAACCGCCTAAAGCTTCGTCAATGGAGTTGTCCACTACTTCATAAATCAGATGGTGGAGACCTTTGATACTGATATCGCCAATATACATGGCAGGGCGCTTACGCACTGCTTCCAAACCTTCAAGAACCTGAATACTGTCGGCCGAATAATCCGAAGTATTTTGTACCGTCTTGTCCTGTTCTAGTGCATTTTCGTCTTCTACCTTACTCATTCAAATAAATTTAAATTGAAATCAAATAATTGTCTGAAATTTAATGTTTTACTTTATTGTTTTTGATAATACCTTATCTTTTTGGAAATTTTTAATGTGACATGTTAATAAAAATTTTTATATAAAATCATAAAATTTTAAGTATAATCATTTAGTTATCGTTTTAAAACTCTTTTTATATTTTTTCGATCATTTATTAAGTGGCTGATTTCTAATTATTTCTTGATAAATGCTCATGTCAAAAGTAATTAAAATTATTAATTTTTAATAGAGAAATTCAATCTAAATTCTTATTTATTTATAAACAACTTTTTGAGGAGCTAAAAGCGGCTGATGTATCCAAAATGAATTTTTGCTGTCCTTATCTCGATGGGGTTGTTGAATTGTTTACCTAATCCGTAATTGACGGTAAATATACCGACTTTGGTCTCAAGGTTTATTCCTGTTCCAAATCCCAGGGGAGTATCATGGACAAAATCAGTTGTGGTTCTTTTCTCGTAATAAGCCCCATCGGCAAAAAAGAACAAACAGGAATTCATTCCAAATAAAAAACGGTATTCAAGGGTCATAATGGAATAAGAAGATGCCCGGATGGAGTTTTCGTCGAAGCCCCTTATGGTCTTAATCCCCCCCAGATAATATAAATCGTTATCGAACAGGGAAGAAGATGAAAGTAAAGCCGAATGGTTTTGAATTTTAATTACATTTTTGGGAAAAGTTGGAAAATAGAATTCTGCCAACCATGAAGCTTCTATTTGCTTTCCGGTCATTTGGATGCCGCTGTATAAAGCCTCCGGGATTTTTGAATTTTTGCTAATTTTCCTTGTCCCCATACTCGTTTCTACATGGACCGAGATCCCTTTTGAGGGATTGAATTTGTAATCCAGTTGAGAATAATTATAACCCAGTCCGTACAATGTCGTTTTGGTATCTGCAAAGGGGGGAAGACTGGTGAGTTGACTGGCATCATAATTGGAAAGCAAGGAAGAACTCTTAAAATTAATAAAAAACTGAAGCTGATTATTTCCCGAAGAAAGAAAATTTAGTCCCAACCGGGGATTTACGGTCAGATAATCCGAATCTTTTTTGTACAATTGAAAAGAGGCATCCAGCGCCAGGGGCAGAGAGAACAGACATGGATAAAGGGTCTGAACAGTTAGATCCTGAGATCCTCGGGTGGGCCGTTTCCACTGGATAGCTAGTGTTTCACCTTTTTTAAATGAATTTATCAATAAAAGGCTGGCCTCACCGGTAACCTGAATTTTTCCGTTACTGCCTTTAGAACTAAAGCCAAGCAACCCGTTAAACTGATTGGCATTTTTTCCGGTGAGGAAAAGATAAATGCTTGCTTTTTGTTTGTTGATGTATAGCTCATGGGGCTTTGTCTCTTTTAAAAAGCCCAGTTCTTTAATCCTGCTGCTGATTTCTGAAATTTTCTGTTGATTGTAATATTCTCCTTTTTTTAAATTAACATACCGCTGAATATATTGAAATGGCAGCTTCTGGTCACTTTTTACAATGACCGTGTCTATCTGGATCAACGTATTCTTTTCGACCTGCAACTGCCCGTTCAGGGTATTGTCCTGAAAGTGTACCTCCCTGAATTGAATACTTGCATAGGGATAACCGTTGTTCTCGAAATAGTTCACTATTTTATTCTGGTATTCTGTAAGTTTTGAAAAACTGACCAATTCATTTGGATTGAAATTTTTCCCTATGCCGGAATGCCTGATTTCTTTGTTCGTGATGCCTTTAAAGGATATTTTGCCCCATGTCCACTTTTTCCCCCGGTAAATATTTAAATATAATCCATAAGGCTTGCAATGGAAACTGTCTATACTTGCAGCTATATATCCTTTGTTGAACCATTCGGTTAAAACGTCCTCTAACTTTTTTTTTACTTTAAGGGAATCTGAACAAGTGAGAGAATCCAGTTTGACAGTGATATTCTGAATGTCGGTGGTATCATTTTCAGGCAGGGCAAATAAAGAGCCTTTCGCTTGGAGGCTGTAAGCTGTACCCCATAGTAAAAGGAAAACAAGCAGGGAAAAGTTTAGTCCGGGAAAGATGCCTCTTCCATTTGTCTCTATTGTTTTAACAATCATAAATTAAAACTGCAAAATGTATGAAAGTATAGATCGGCTCTAATTTGCCAAATACATACTTAAGGGTTCATCTTCTTCATCGAACCATTCGGCAAGTCCATAAAGTTTTTCCGAAACATTGACGGATTTGTATGCCTTCAACGTTTTGTCAATCCTGCACATTCTTGACAAATAGGTACTGATGATCAGTTTGGTTTTGGCTTTATTTTTTTCGTCCAGGTTAAATTCCTTTATTGCCAGGTTGAGAAAGAACAGGCTTGGACAAAGAGTCTTTTTCTGGGCAAGGGCCTTCAAAATAAATTTTGCCCATTCGTTATGCTGGTATTCACGTGGGGCAGAAATTTTTTCCACTACGGTTTCCCTACTATTCTTATTGTTTTCAAGCAGGTTGAAAATACCTTTGGGCATGGAATTTTCTTGGGTAATCATTTCAAGTTGATTCAGAATATTCCGTATCCCGTCACATTGGCGGATTAATTTAGCAAGTCTGTCTTCACAAAAGGTTTTTAAGTCTAAAAGTTGATTTTCATTAAAAACAATTTGAATCATAATAAATAGTTATGTATTATACAAATATATGAAAACAAATCAATGTTTATTAAAAATAAAAAAATGTTATATAAAAATTAATCTTCGTTATTCATAAAATTTTGATCTGCAATGGTTTTTAAAAATTGTTTAGAGAAATAAACATTATCTTTTTTGGCATATCTGATATCTGTAAAAATTTGAGCCAATGTTTCTTTATTATTTATTTCCAGCCATTTTTTTGTTTCAGGCAGGGCTTCTTTTTCAGCATAAATGGAATCAATATCTTTTTCTGAATAGTCGTGGTATATCTCCTGATGGACTATTCCTTTTAAGGGCAAACGGTCGGTCAGTTCCGGTTTTTCATCGGGAAAACCCAGAGTAAGTGTTGTAATGGGAACTACTCCTTTAGGTAATTTCAATATTTCTACTATTTTATCCGCCAGGTAAGTAGTAGTGCCCAGATAACAAATTCCCAAACCTTCCGATTCGGCAGCCAATGCGACATTCTGAGCTACCAGCAGGGCATCAATAGAAGCAGTGAAGAATGAAAGAAAATTATCGTAACACGGAACAGCTTTACGATAGGTACACCATTTATTAAATCTGTTGAAATCTGCACAGAAGGTAAGCACTACAGGGGCTTCTAAGACCATATCCTGTTTAAAATGGGCTTCCCATAGCTTTTCTTTCAGGGTTTTTTCTTTGGTGGCTATTATGCTGTAAGCCTGCATGTTGCCTGTATTGGAGGCTCTTGTTCCGGCTTCCAGTATGCGATTGAGCTGTTCTTCAGGGATAGCAGTATTTTTATATTTTCTGATGGAACGGTGATTAAAGATGATATCTTTCATAAAGAATGTTTTTTACAAAATTAAAAAAGATCCCCGATTTGCCCAACAAATATACAATTTCAAATCGTAAAACACTGATTATTCCGTTTGTGCATCATATATCACAAGAAAAGCAAGTTTCATAACTCAAATTTGCACGTTTATTGATTATATTTTTCTTTTTATGGAATATTTGAAACTATCTAAAAAGGATAGGGTATAACCAACCATTAATATATTATCGGAATCCTTGATTCTTCTTTTGGAAATTGTTTTTTTTACTTAATTTTACGTCATATTTAAAAATAAATCTTATGAAAAAAATTGCATTAGCCTTATGTACATTAGTACTTTCTCTTATGTTATTAAGTTCTTGTCATAGTGCACAGAAATGTCCGGCTTATAGTAAAATAGATACTCAGCAGGTTAGTCGCTCATAAAATTTTAAGGACCTATAAACATTGTTTAAAACTTACATAAAAAAACCATTTATTCCAATAATGATGAAGAAGATATTCGTAACATGTTTTATCTTCCAGATGTTTATTCTTTTTGCTTATTCGCAGGGAGAAATTGATACCCAAAAGAAAGTTTTTTACCGGAATGAGAAGTCTGTTGGTTTATTGTTAAATTCTAACGGATGGGGAATGAATTACAGGTTTGGTAAGCGAATCAATGCTTTCAAGAAATATTTGTATGAAGTTGATTTTGTTGGTTTTAAACATCCCAAAGAAATAAAGTTATCCAATGCATATAATCCCACGGGAAAAAATTATGTTTTTGGAAAGAAAAATTGTTGTCTTGATCTGAGGTTGGGATATGGCCTTCAGAATGAAATTTTCAGCAAAGCCGACAAAGGAGGGATTGCAGTGCGGTATTTTTATACCGGCGGGCTTTCTGTTGCGATGTTAAAACCTATATATTATGAGGTTTTTTACGCCAATTCCTATTCGGTTTCCGATGAAAAATTCAGTTCTTCCATTACCTCCCCCAGTGATATCCTGGGGAGGTCTTCCTTTTTTAAAGGAGCAAGTGAGACTCAATTTATTCCGGGGATTTTTATGAAATTTGGTTTTAATTTCGAATACAGCCAGGAGGACAGAATTCTTCATGCCCTGGAAGCTGGTTGTATTGCAGAATCTTTTGTAAAAGAACTTCCTATCATGGCTACGGCCAAAAACAATCAGTTTTATTTTATGTTATTTGTTAGTTACCGCTTTGGGAAAGTCGTAGATCCCACGGAACGCAAAAAGATTTTTACAAAAGATAATGAATGGTAGGAGGTTACCCTTAAAAAATAACTGAAGGAATATTTTTTTTGAAGTTTTGATTATTAATCCTTATTTTTGCAGGCTGAGTTTAATAAATAGTAAAACAATTTATTTATTATGGGAAAAATTAAAATAGGAATTAACGGATTTGGAAGAATCGGTAGACTGGTTTTTCGTGCCGCATGTTATAACCACAGTGATATTGAAGTGGTTGGAATTAACGACTTGATCAGTGTTGAATACATGGCTTATATGTTGAAATATGACACTGCTCATGGCCAATTTCAGGGCTCTATTGACGTAAAAGATGGTAAATTAGTTGTTAATGGTCATGCCATCAGAGTTACAGCTGAAAAAGATCCTGCAAATCTGAAATGGGACGAAGTTGGTGCAGAATATGTTGTTGAATCAACTGGTTTGTTCCTTACAAAAGAAAAAGCTGAAGCTCATATTAAAGCCGGTGCTAAAAGAGTTGTTATGTCAGCTCCTTCTAAGGATGATACCCCAATGTTTGTAATGGGGGTTAACAACAAAACCTATACAAAGGACATGACCATTGTGTCAAATGCTTCCTGTACAACCAACTGTTTGGCTCCTATCACCAAAGTATTGAATGACAACTTTGGTATGGTTGAAGGTTTGATGACAACTGTTCACTCAACCACAGCTACTCAGAAAACTGTTGATGGTCCTTCCATGAAAGACTGGAGAGGTGGCCGTTCTGCAAGTGCCAATATCATTCCTTCTTCAACTGGAGCTGCTAAGGCTGTTACCAAAGTTATTCCTGAATTAAAAGGAAAACTTACCGGTATGTCTTTCCGTGTTCCAACTATTGATGTTTCTGTTGTTGATCTTACCTGCCGTCTGGAAAAACCAACTTCTTATGAAGACATCAAAACGGCTATGAAGAAAGCTTCTGAAGGTGAATTGAATGGTATTCTGGGTTATACTGAAGACGATGTCGTTTCCAGCGATTTCCTGGGTGATTCTCACACTTCCATTTTTGATGCTAAAGCAGGTATTGCTTTGAATGATAATTTTGTTAAGATTATTTCCTGGTATGATAACGAATGGGGA
>JAUZOH010000086.1 GCA_030706565.1 Bacteroidota bacterium
GATTACCTCAGCCATTTTCATATCAGAAGTCAGTAATAACATATTTAGGATATATCTGGAAAGGAATAAATTGTTTTATAGTCTTTTAATATGAGCGCCAATGGCATTAAGCCGGCCGTCTATATTTTCGTAACCGCGGTCTATCTGGTCTATATTGTGGATGAGGCTGGTTCCGTCGGCCGAAAGGGCTGCAATAAGCAAGGCTACACCTGCCCGGATATCGGGAGAGGTCATGGTGGTAGGCTTTAGCCGGTATTGATGGTCAAGCCCGATGACTGTAGCCCGGTGCGGATCGCAAAGGATAATCTGGGCACCCATGTCAATGAGCTTATCTACAAAAAACAGCCGGCTTTCAAACATTTTCTGGTGAATCAGTACACTTCCTTTAGCCTGTGTGGCTACTACCAGCAGAACACTAAGCAGGTCGGGCGTAAGTCCGGGCCAGGGTGCATCTGCAATATTCATGATGGAACCATCCAAAAAGGTTTCAACAGTATAATGATCCTGTGGGTAAATGACAATATCATCGTTCACCCTTTCAAGTTGTATCCCGATTTTACGAAAGGCATCGGGAATCATTCCCAGGTTTTCGTAAGAAACATTTTTTATGGTCAGATGCGATTGCGTCATGGCTGCCAGTCCTATAAAACTGCCGATTTCAATCATATCAGGCAGAATGGCATGCTCGCAACCCGAAAGGCTATCCACCCCTTCGATAGTAAGCAGGTTTGAGGCTATACCAGAAATTTTTGCCCCCATCTTTGTAAGCATTTTACAAAGCTGCTGAATATAGGGCTCGCAGGCTGCATTGTAAAGGGTGGTTTTCCCTTCACTCAATACGGCAGCCATAATAATGTTGGCCGTACCGGTAACTGAGGCTTCATCGAGCAGAATGTAAGTACCCTTCATGTGTTTCCCGTCGAGTTCGTAAAAATCTTCTTGGGGATCATGATGAAATTCTGCTCCTAATTGCTGGAATCCTATAAAATGTGTATCTAAACGCCGGCGTCCGATTTTATCACCTCCTGGCCTCGACAGGTAAGCCTTCCCAAAACGGGCAAGCAAAGGGCCGATGACCATGACAGAACCTCTCAGGGCTGTAGATTTGCTGATAAATTCAGGGGATTTCAGGCACTCCAGGTTCACTTCTTTGGCCTGAAAGGAATATTCAGCATGGCCTGTCCTGGAAATTTCCACACCAATTAATCTCAGTAAATCAATTAATTTGTTTACATCCAGAATATTGGGGATATTTTTGAGGGTTACTTTTTCGGAAGTGAGTAAAGAGGCACAAATCACCTGCAAAGCTTCGTTTTTAGCTCCCTGGGGCTGAAGTTCTCCTTTAAGTCTTGTTCCCCCTTTAATTTCAAATGTGCTCATGGCAAAAATCTTTCGGAATAATGATTTGGGAAAATCACCGGTCAACGTCCTCTTTTAATGTTTTTTCTTTTTTTTGTTTTTGCCAGGATGTCTTTGGTTTCTGCTAATTTTTGATCTTTATTGATTTTAATTTTCCCCTCTGACAATTCTTCCAGATCGTGAAAAATCACTTCATCACTTATCATTTCCCTGTTCCAGGTAAGATATGATTTCTTCATGTGGTTGGCAATCAGGTAAATGAGTGATTCTTTTTCTTCCCCTTCTTCCATTTCGGCAGCTTTATGAATCATCATTTCAATGACCTTGCCGTAATGCTTATATTTTATGGAGCAGATGTTATACGACATAGGCTTGGGGCGTTCGTTAAGCGTATCCAGAGTAGGAACGGGGTAGGGAGAGTCGATGTCGATCTTGAAATCGGAAATCAATGCCAGATGATCCCACAATTTGTGCTTGAAGTCACTGACGTCGCGCAAATGCGGATTCATATTCCCCATGATGCCGATCATGGCTCTGGCAGCCTGATTTCTTTCTTCCCTGTTCTCTATGGAAGTAACCTTGTCTACCATTTTTTGTATATTTCTCCCATATTCGGGAAGGGCAAGTTTTTTCCTGCTTGTGTTATAGTCGTAATCCATAAAAATTATTTTGATGCAAAGCTAATCGTTTTTGCAGTAGTTATCAAATAAATAGAAACTAATATTTCCTTCTTTACTTTTCTTGAATCATTCACAAATGCCACTTCCTTCCGGATATTTCCGAAGTAATTCAGACCAATGAAAGGAATTTTTTGATGACACAAGATTAATTCTCAATGGAAGCAATCAGGTTTTTCATCAAAAGGGTCATCTTGGGTTCTGTTTTGACAGCGGCCTGTTGTACCTGTTCCAGGGTCACTTTATTGATCCTTCCCGGAATGTCTAAATCGGTGATGATGCTAATGGCAAAACAGGGAATATTCATCTGGTGGGCAACAATAATTTCGGGTACAGTCGACATTCCTACTGCATCGCCTCCAATCATTCTGAAAAACCCGTATTCTTTAGGAGTTTCAAGAGTAGGACCTGTAACGCCTACGTAACATCCCGTATGAACTTTAATATTGTTTTGTTCTGCAATTTTCTTTGCCTTTTCGATTAATCCCGGGTCGTATGCCTTGCTCATATCGGGGAAACGGTCGCCGAATTCAGGGTAATGCTTTCCGATCAGAGGATTAGGTAAAAGATTGATATGGTCGTTGATGATCATCAAATCGCCAACCGAAAATTCCGGATTCATCCCGCCGCTGGCATTGGAAACAAAAAGATACTTGACATTCAGGTATTTCATTACTCTTACCGGAAAGGTTACCTGTTCCATGGTATACCCTTCGTAATAATGAAACCGACCCTGCATGGCCACGACTTTCTTACCGCCCAGTTTTCCGAATATCAGTCTTCCCTCATGTCCATCGACAGTTGAAACAGGGAAATTAGGAATGTCTTCATAATCTATCGTATGAATGACTTCAATTTCGTTGGCCAATCCGCCTAGTCCGGTACCTAAAATAATCCCAAACTCAGGATTTATATTGATTTGCTTAAGAATATAAGATACTGTCTCTTTTATTTTTTCTAACATATCCTATAATGTGTTCGTTAAACATTTCACCTTCGTCATGCAAAAACTTAATTTCGATAGGAATAAAGAACATATTTTCAATCAAATCTTTTTCGCTATCACAGAATTTATTCAATCGCATGGCATCCTTTTCCGTAGTAATAATTATCTTGTTTTCACCTTTCAGGTTTTGAAAGGTCTGTTTTATTTTTTGCAGGTCTTTTTCGGTATATTCATGATGATCAGTAAAATACAAGGTTGAGATATTGGGCGTAAAGTTCAGCAGGTATTTTTTTAACGGTTCGGGCTGGGCTATACCGGTTACCAGAAGCAGGGTGGCCTCATTTTCTTTTATCCAGGCTGTGGTGGGAACAAAATTATTTGAAGCCGACAGCGCAACTGGTTCATGATATTGAACGGTTGTAAAATACAAGGTCTGATAAGGATAAAGCTTCATTGTTTTATCAATGATCCGTCTGTCTATAGGTTTCAGATCGGCGGGTGTTTTTGTCAAAATGATAATATCGGCCCGTTTTCTTTCGGATGAAGGTTCCCTGAGCTTACCCATGGGTAGCAGATGATCATGAGAAATAGGAAAATTAAAATCTATCAGTAAAATTGATAAACCCGGTTTTACATAACGGTGCTGATAGGCATCATCGAGCAAAATTGCCTGAAGGTCTTTATTTTCAAGGAATAATTGTTCGATGCCATGTTTTCTGTTCCGGTCAACTGCTACTTCAATGTCCGGAAATTTTTGTTTGATCTGCAAGGGTTCATCACCAATTTCAGCATAAGTGGAATTTTCGCCGGCAAGGAGATAACCTTTGGATTTTCGTTTATATCCCCGGCTTAAAACAGCAAGCTCAAATTCTTTTTGAAGTACTTTTACAAGGTATTCAATATGTGGAGTTTTCCCTGTTCCCCCTACGGTTATATTCCCGACAGAAATGATAGGAATGTTAAATTCCCTTGACTTTAAAATATTATAATCAAAAAGTCTATTTCTGACAAATACAACCAACCCATAAACAAATGTAAAGGGGAATAACAAAAACCTGAACAATCCTTTTTTCTGCTCCATATTAGCCTTCTCTAATAGACAAAATCACAATCTTATTAATATCGTGCAAATTTAATTAAAGTATTACAGAATGAGTAAACTTTTTTAACAACGGCAAGGGTAAAACGAGTACTAAACCTCGATTTACCCTGCTGTTTAAATTAGTACAATTCGATGGAATATGGAATTTGTGCACGAATCCCCTGGGTATTGATAATCTTTTGAATATTTTCATAATACTGGTAACTATCGGCCAGATTATTTTTCATGAACTTTGATTCCACGCTGCTGGTCAAGCTGTTAAACAGTTGGGTAAAGGGATCAATAAGTTTGGGGTATGCCACGATACGGTAGTTTTTAAGTTTTGCCTTTTGGGCGGCTATTTCTACAGCTTTGTTAATACCTCCAAATTGATCAATCAATCCCAGGGATTTGGCATTGACACCGCTCCAAACCCTTCCCTGGCCGATTTTATCAATCTGAGCTTTTGTTTTATGTCTTCCCTGGGCTACATGCGAGATGAAGTCATCATAGGTTCTTTCCACACTGGCCTGGACCACTTCTTTTTCCTGAGCAGTCAAGGGTCTGGCAATGGTTCCAAGATCGGCATGAGGATTTGTTTTGGCTACATCAAAAGTAACCCCAAGTTTTTTATTGAAAAATTTTTGAGTATTCATCAGGATGCCAAATACACCGATTGATCCGGTGATGGTATTTGGACCGGCAACAATACAGTCGGAAGCTGCCAAAATATAATAACCCCCTGATGCTGCCACATCGCCCATCGAAGCAATGACGGGTTTGGCTTTTTTGGCCAAAAATACCTCACGCCAGATAATTTCGGAAGCCAGTGCATCCCCGCCTCCAGAATTCACCCGGAGTACGATGGCTTTGATGGAAGTGTCTTTGCGGGCTTCCCTGATGGCTTTGGCATATTTTTCAGAGCCTATATTGTCGTCATCTCCTTCACCCAAGACAATATCTCCCTGAGCATAGATAATGGCAATTTTATTTTTAAGAACATGTCTCTCCTTCCTGGGCATGGGAACATTATCATATTTATCCAGGTTAACAAAATTTAATTTGTCTGCATTGGGTTGCCCTGAAAGTTTTGCCAATTCATCAAATACCTGGTCTTTGTATTTCGTCCCGTCAACAAGTTTGTGGCTGGCGGCCGACTGTGCATCGTCGATAGTCATATTATCGGCCAAATGGTTGAGAGCCGGAATACTTACTTTTCGCTGTGCAGAAATCCCCTCGAGTAGATGGTTCCATATAGAACTGATATATACCATAACCTGTTCCCGGTTTTCTTTACTCATTTTGTCCATCATCAGGGGTTCAACAGCACTCTTGAATTTCCCATGCCGGATAATCTCAGGTTCCAGGCCCAGCTTATCTAAAGTTCCTTTGATGAAAGTGATTTGAGATTTCAGGCCCAGGAATAATAATTTCCCTGCGGGATTCAGATAAATTTTATTGGAAGCTGTTGCCAGGTAATAAGCAGGCTGGGTATAATAATCGGCATAAGCTACGACAAATTTGCCTGATTTTCTAAAATCAAGCAGGGCATTCCTGATCTCTTCGATGGTATTTATGCCGGCAGGTATGACGCCCAGGTCGAGAAATATGCCTTTTATGTTTTCATCGTCCTTGGCTTTTCGGATATTCAGAAGTATATCATTTAAGCCTAAAGCAGTCTGTGATTCAAACCTTTTGAAATCGAAATTCTGTAAAGGATTGGCTGAAGTCCTTTCTTTAATTGTCTGGTCGAGTTTCATGACCAGGATGGTTTTGGGACTAATTGATACCGTTTCTTTTTCTCCCGAGGAAATCATGGATCCAACTATCCCCAGAAAAATGAAAAAGATGATCGCAGAGGCAATAATTACGCCGACTATGGTAGCCAGGGTATATTTCAAAAACTTCATAATATTGATATTTAGAAAATAGTAACAAAGATATAAAAATAGGAAATTTTATTCTCAGACTTATGAAATTTGATGAATTATTCAAAATGTTGACGCGATAATTGAAATCGGGTTATTTTTGTTTTTTAATTTGAAAGTTAACATGGAAGATATAAAAAAGAATTCATTAAAAGCATTTATTCTGGCTGCACGTCCCAAAACTTTACCTGCCTCCATCACTCCGGTTATTGTGGGTTGTTCATTGGCTTTTGCCTACGGGCAATTTAAGTGGATACCTGCATTGATCTGCTTGGTTTTTGCAGTACTTGTGCAAATTGTATCGAACATGGCAAACGATTATTTCGATTTTGTCAAGGGTTCTGATGATGAAGAGCGGCTGGGGCCGGCCCGTGCCTGTGCCTCCGGCTGGATTGATCCTCCCCTGATGCTGAGGGCTGCCCTTGTTGTACTGGTCATTGCCATTTTCATTGGGCTGATCCTTGTAGCCTACGGAGGATGGAATCTGATTTGGCTTGGCCTGGCTATAGCAGTTTTTGCCTTCGCATATTCGGCCGGGCCTTATCCTTTGGCTTATCATGGTTGGGGGGATGTCTGTGTTTTGCTTTTTTACGGAATTGTCCCTGTCGGTTTCACTTTTTATGTACAGGCCTTAAGTTGGACCCTTCCTGCTACTGTTGCTGCATTTTCGGTGGGACTGGCATCAATTAATATATTGGTTGTTAATAATTATCGGGACAGGTATGGGGATAAAAAAAGTGGAAAGAAAACTTCAGTGGTGATATGGGGAGAGAAATTTGCCGAATATTTTTATCTGGCAAATGGACTGGTTGCCGTCTGTCTTTGTTCCTATTTCGGTGCAGCAGAAGGTTTATGGTGGGCTACAATCCTTCCGTTGCTTTATTTAATTCCGCATATCCAAACTTGGAAAGCAATTTGTGAGGTTAAGGAAGGGAAAGGTTTGAATAAATATTTGGGTAAGACAGCTTTAAATGTTCTGATTTTCGGTTTGTTACTTTCTATTGGTTTGCTTATCGGTTAATTTACATAACATAAAGCGAATTTATCCAGAAAATTTTTAATCATTTTTTTGATTTTTAAATTGACAGGTAAGGTTTTAGAAAAAAATCTGTATGTTTGTCAGGGTATTTTAGACTTTAAATTAAAAAATAGAAATATGGCACAAGCAAATACATCTTCTGTCGCAGGGAATAATAAAAGTCAGTATTCCATTTCCATTGGGATTATTGGTATATTATTTTTCATTTTTGGTTTTGTTACCTGGCTTAATGGGACCTTGATCCCATTTTTGAAAACTGCTTGTGAGTTAAATAGTTTCCAGGCTTTATTTGTAACTTTTGCCTTTTACATTTCTTATTTTGTAATGGCTATCCCTTCTTCCTGGGTGTTGAAAAAGACAGGGTTGAAGGAAGGAATGAGCCTGGGTCTGTTGATCATGGCCATAGGAGCATTGATATTTATACCTGCCGCTTATACCCGTATTTACGGACTTTTTCTGACCGGACTTTTTGTTCAGGGAACCGGTTTGGCTATTTTGCAGACTGCTTCCAATCCTTACATTACCATTTTGGGTCCCAAGGAAAGTGCTGCAGCCCGTATCAGTATCATGGGCATAGCCAACAAGGTTGCGGGCCTTCTCAGTCCGGTGATTTTAACTTACCTGGTTTTGCATAATATGGACAGGTTTTCAGAGGCCCACCTGAAAGCATTGACTCCACTTCAGAAAGCTGATGTCCTTAATGAGCTTGCTGCCCGTATTGTTTGGCCTTATGTGGTGATTGCCATTGCTTTGGTCGCTCTTGCTGCATTTGTTAAATATTCTCCTTTACCTGAAGTAGAAGCTGAGGAAGATGAAGTTGCAATTTCAGAAGAGCATCATGCAAAGAAGAATATTTTTCAGTTTCCTCAGCTTATTCTGGGCGTTTTCACCCTTTTTCTGTATGTGGGCGTTGAAGTTTTAGCCGGCGATACTATCGGGCTGTTTGGAAAGTCATTAAACATCAGTTTCTTTGGCCGGTTGACTTCATATACCATGTGCGCCATGGTAATCGGCTATATCATCGGAATACTTACTATACCCAAATACATTAAGCAGGAAAATGCTTTGGTGATTTCAGCCATTTTAGGATTTATTTTTTCTATCACTATCCTTTTTAGTTCGACAACCAGTAGTTCTATCTTCAGTACCCTTTTGGGCTGGACAGGCATTCCTGCTATTCCGAACAGTGTATTTTTCCTTGCCTTGTGTGGCCTGTCAAATGCTTTGATGTGGCCTGCCATCTGGCCTCTGGCTATTGACGGGTTGGGCCGCTTTATCAAACTTGGTTCCTCCTTACTGATTATGGCTATTGCAGGTGGTGCTACCATTCCTTTGCTTTATGGCCGGCTGGTTGTGAATTATACTGATCAGCTTCCTGCATTATTAATGGCCAAGCTTAAATTCTTCGGCGTTACTTCCGCTGTCCCCAACCAGCTTGCATACTGGATTATGATTCCCTGCTACCTCTGGATACTTTTTTATGCAGCTAAAGGGAACAAACTGAGAACATGGAAAATCAAGAAGTAATTTTTTGAATTAGTTGTATTTATTCTAAAGATACTGTTTTAAGAATCCGGAATTCATTTCCGGAGGGGTGTTTTTTTGATTTATTTGAAACGATCATGTTTGCGGATAAAACATAAAACACGAATTAAAATAGCGAACATAGAGTTCCTTACGACCTTAGAGAATAAAATATATACGTATGAAATGGACTTAAGGACGATTACAAAATGTCCTCCTTTTTTTGAAATTAGCGGGGCAACTATCCGGAAAAACGGAAGGATTATACTTGAAGATTTTAACTGGAAGATAGAGGAAGGCCAGCAATGGGCTATAATCGGGCCAGTTGGGGCAGGCAAGTCGATGTTGCTGGAGGCTATTACCGGAGATGCGGATTTAATCAGTGGTTCCCTGGATTTTCATTTCCAAAGTGATGATTTGAATGCAAACAGTTCTTTATATTCAAGGGTAAGCCGCAATGTAGCTTGCGTTAATTTTAAGGAAGATTCAAAGTCGTTTTCATACAGCAGGCATTACTACCAGCAAAGGTTTAATGCTTTTGACAGTGATGATGGCCCCACGGCTGCTGTATTTCTTCAGGCTGGCGGGTTCTGCGAAAATGATCCCTCGCATCAGGAAATCATTCAGATTTTAGGATTGGAGTCCCTGTTGAACGTCGAACTCATTAAATTGTCCAACGGACAGACCCGCAGGCTGATGATTGCCAAAGCCCTGATGCGCCGTCCCGAACTTTTGTTGCTCGATAATCCTTATATCGGCCTGGATGTGGCAGGACGGACTGCCCTGAACAATTACCTGGACTGCATAATTCTTGCAGGGAAAATTAAGATTATCCTGGTGGCTGCCCAGACGGATATACCGGAGCGCATCACTCATGTGTTGTTGCTGGATCATGAAGGGATCGTGAAAGCTGGTAAAAAAGAAGAAGTACTGCCCTTGGCCGGTAAAAAACCGCTACCCGGAATTTCGGAATCTTCAGCTGAATTGAAGGACAGGATTAAAAAACTTCTGAAAAATTACCAGGATGAGACTTTATTCAATACTATTTTCAGCCTGAAACAGACCAACATCAGTTACAATCATAAAAAGATCCTGGACGGGATAAACTGGACGGTCAGGCAGGGAGAGAAGTGGGCCTTGCTGGGGCCAAACGGTTCGGGGAAATCAACCATTATTAGCCTGATCTATGCCGACAATCCTCAGGCTTATGCCAATGAGTTGATACTTTTTGATCATCGAAGAGGGACAGGGGAAAGTATTTGGGATATCAAGAAGAATATCGGCTTTACTTCTCCGGAACTACACCTTTACTTCGACGGGCGCTTTACCTGTAGTGAAGTAGTGATAACCGGCCTTTTCGACGGGATGTATCTTAAAAGGCAGCCCACCCGGCAGGAGGCTGAACTGATGGATTGCCTCTTTGCCTATTTCGGCATTGCTTCATTGAAAAATATACTCTTTTCAAGGGTATCAGCCGGTGAGCAGCGCATCATCCTGTTTTTGCGTGCCTTAATTAAAAATCCGCTTCTGCTCCTGCTCGATGAGCCCTTTCAGGCTTTCGACCCTTCAACCATTGAAAAAGCAAAAGAATTACTGAACCTCTTTGGCGATGAACACCGGTCAATGATCTTTATTACCCATTATGCCGGTGAAATTCCGGATTGCGTGGATCATGTGATGAATATTGAGAAAGGGAAGGTTATATCAGAGAATTAAATTTGGAATCCCGGGACTTTGCCATTGGGTTGGACTGCTAAAAAATTGAAAGAGCTCCATAGATCAGTACCTGCGAATCCTCTTTTGGCTGAATCTATGTACCTGACCGGATATATTGAAAGATTAGGGACGGGTACAATGGATATTCTTCGTATTGCACGGGAAGAAGGTTTGAAGGAACCTGAATTTATTGAAGATGATGAATTTAAAATAATTATTTATCGTAAGGTTGACGCCGAACAAATTGTCACCCCCGAAGTCACCCCCGAAGTCACCCCCGAAGTCGAAAGATTAATAAAGGTTCTTCATGGAACAATGGGAAGAACTGATTTACAAAAGGTATTGTCCCTGAAGGACGAGAAAAATTTCAGGGAAAAATATATACTGCCTGCTGTTGATTTGGGCATTATTGAAATGACAATCCCTGATAAACCCACAAGTCGTTTACAAAAATATCGATTAACAGAGTTAGGGGAAAAACTAAAAAAATTATCAGAAGGATAAAATATGCATATTTTATTTGGTTGGTTACAATTGGAATAAAATTATTTTATCTTTGCTGCTAACTCAATGAAAGTTATCGCATACATATTGTCTATTTATGTTCTGGTTTTGATTGCAATTCCCTGTGCCGATAAACCGGATGATAACTTGTTGCACAAACCGGAAATTACCCAGGGTTCTCCTTCCGGCCATCATCAGGATATGGATCATTGTTCGCCATTTTGTGTATGTTCCTGCTGTGCTTCTCCTGTTGTGCTTCAGTTTTATGCTTTTCCGGCTAATTTAATATATGTTCAGGTAGACTTTCCTGAGTTAGTTCCGGATTTTCATTCTGCGACTTTAAATTCTGTCTGGCAACCTCCGAGATTAAGTTAATACATCTATCGAATTTTTATGCCTTGATTATTTTGCCTCAGGGACTAAAGTTATGTGTTAACTTAATTTTTATTTTCATGATTGAACAGTTCATTCATTTTTCGATAAAAAATAAATTTATTATCGGGTTGTTTGTTGTGGCTTTAACAGGATGGGGAATCTATTCCCTTACCCGTTTGCCCATCGATGCCACGCCCGACATTACGAACAATCAGGTTCAGATCATTTCGCTTGCGCCTTCGCTGGCGGTGCAGGAGGTTGAAAGTTTCATAACTGCCCCCGTTGAAGTTGCGGTAGCTAATATCCCCGATATTGTTGAGCTCCGCTCAATATCCCGTTTAGGATTATCGGTGGTTACTGTTGTTTTTAAAGATAATGTTGATGTTTACTGGGCGCGGCAGCAACTTAGCGAAAGGCTTAAGGAGGCAGAGGAGGAAATTCCAGACGGACTTGCAAAAATTGAGTTGGCGCCAATTTCATCAGGCCTGGGTGAAATATTCCAGTACAGGCTTGCCGTTGACAAAGGCTATGAACATAAATATTCGCCTATGGACTTGCGGACGGTACAGGACTGGATAGTCCGCCGCCAGATGCTTGGAACGCCCGGAGTAGCGGATATCAACAGTTATGGCGGTTTTGTAAAGCAGTATGAAGTTGCTGTAAATCCAGACAGGCTCAGGGGTATGAACCTAACCCTGACCGATATTTTTAACGCACTTGGCCGAAACAATGAGAATACCGGAAGTGCATACATTGAAAAGGGCCCAAATGCCTATTTTATCAGGGGAATTGGGCTGGTGAAGAACCTGGAAGATATTGGCAGGATTGTTGTTAAAACCAATTCTTCCGGTATTCCTGTTTTAATCAGGGATGTGGCTACCGTTCAGTATGGCAGCGCCACCCGCTACGGAGCTTTTGTGGTCGACACCTCCGAGGCTGTGGGCGGGGTAGTGATGATGCTTAAGGGTTCCAATGCCAATGAGGTAATTAAAAATGTGGAAACCCGGATAGAATCTATTCAAAAGTCTTTGCCCAAGGGAGTGAAAATTGAACCGTACCTGAATCGTTCCGACCTGGTGGGCCGCGCCATCAATACCGTATCCCGCAACCTTATTGAAGGGGCTTTGATTGTTATTTTTATTCTCGTGTTGCTGCTGGGTAATTTAAGGGCAGGGTTGATCGTTGCTTCGGTAATTCCGCTTTCCATGCTGTTTGCTATTTCTATGATGAACCTTTTTGGCGTATCCGGTAACCTGATGAGCCTGGGTGCCATAGATTTCGGACTGATTGTCGATGGAGCCGTGATTATCGTGGAAAGCGCCGTTCATCGGATAACCCGGAGTAAAGTCAATATTCAGGGAGTGTCGCAGCTTTCGCAGAAGCAGATGGACGAAAATGTATTTGAATCGGCTAAACGCATGATGAGTTCTGCCACTTTCGGGCAGGTGATTATTATGATCGTTTATCTGCCTATCATTACCCTGGTGGGCATTGAAGGAAAAATGTTCCGTCCCATGGCCCA
>JAUZOH010000087.1 GCA_030706565.1 Bacteroidota bacterium
AACAAATGTTTCGCCTTCAAAATGCTTTACCGGCAAAATATTCAGCTCCTGAGCAGAAATAGTCTTTGCAAACATGAATTAATTCTAGTCGTTATTTTGATAATCGCGTTGCCTTTGAGCAATAAACGAGGAATCTATATTGGGTTTATGGTCATGAACTTCATCCTCCTCTTCTTGAAAAGTTTCATCGGGATTATAGCATAGGGAATGAATTGCCCCCAGGGCATTGACAGCCAGCTGCCCCCAATACTGTTCAAAGTTTGTCTGGCAGGTGCAAAGGGCGTCATTGACTAACTCTTCATCACCCGATTTAAAAACAGAAACAAAGTCTTTCAGGTCCTGATAAATGTCACTCAGGTTTTCCGACAGACTTGCATTAACGGGCTCACCCAGTTCCCTGGCTTCAGGTAAAAAAACTTCAGTATAAATATCCTGGTTTCCAAACTTAAGAAGCAACTTATTATTCAGATCTGTCCAATCCTTTTCTGTAACAAACTTTTCGCTTTCTTCATCCTCGCTGATATACTGGACCTTGGGCAACATTGCTCCTTTGAGATAAAGTAAAGTCAAAATTTTTTGTACGGTGGACAGAAATTCAATCCTGCTCATCTCAGGAATATTTTCTAAAAAATTGCAATATTCCTTTGCAACAGTCAGGAATTCAATAACATTAGGCGAAAAAACCACCTTTTTCAACTCTTCTTTCATCTTGCCAAATCATTAACTCAAAACCAACGGAATAAATCAGGTACAAAGGTAAACAATTTTTTAAGTTATGGCTGCCACACTATTTTATTGTCGTCCAGGCATGTTATTTTGTCATTATCGAGCAACCAGTCCATCACTTTAAGGACTTTTTCTTCATCCAGATGAAGGTTATCAATGATATCTTCCCTTCTGGCCGGGGCTTGCAGGAGCAAATTCTTTATTTGTCCGCAGATCAGGTCAAATTCAGGCTGTTCCATGTCTGGTTGCTTACGGCTTCGGCACACATCACACTTTCCACAGGGAGAAGCACCTTTTTCCCCGAAATAATCCAGCAAAAACTCACTTCTGCATCTGTCTTTCCCAGAAGCATAATCAATCACTTTCTGAATTTTTGACACATAATTTTCTTTTCGTATCCTGTATTTTTCTTTTGAAATAAAGAGATTCTTATCATCCAGCCTTTCTTCGGTATATACAACCAGTGAGGTTTTCTTCTGTGGAATATAATTTATCACCTGGTATTTACTGAGTTTGATGAGATACTGGTAAACAGTTTCCTTGCTAATGCCAGTCTTTGAAGCCAGGTAATCTTCGTATATGGCCGTATAATCGCTGAACATGCCACTGTAAGTTCGAAGCAGAAGCTTGATAAAAGCATCGAAATGAACATTAGCCACCTGGAATTTATATAAATCATCCCGGTTGACGATAAAATGGACTTTGGAAGGATTGTTCATGTCGTCTGTAAGCTCCAGATAACCTTCACGTTGAAGAAATTTCAAGCTGTTATAAACGACAATCATATTAAAATTAAAAGTAGTAGAAAAAGTGGCCAGGTTAAAATCAAAGGCCATATCCTTTCCTCCGCCTAAAGGAATCTGGAAATAATTTCCCAAAGCCTGGTATATGCGCTTAATCAGATCGGTCTCAGGAAAATTAACAGCGATTCTTTTTTCAAGATTGATCTTATCGGAATTATTATAAAGTAAGACAGCCCAGGAGGGTTTGCCATCCCTGCCTGCCCTGCCAGCTTCCTGGAAATATTCCTCCAGCGTATCGGGCAGGTCTATGTGCAGGACAAAACGGACATCAGGCTTGTCAATGCCCATGCCAAATGCGTTGGTTGAAACAATAATTCTTGTTTTACCGGATTTCCATTCAGCCTGTCTCCGGCTTCGCTCAGAATCACTCAATCCGGCATGATAAAAATCGGCCGAAAATTTATTCTGCTTAAGAAGTACAGCTATTTCTTTGGCTCTTTTCCGGCTCCTGACATATACGATTCCGCTGCCTTTGAGCTTTTCGATTGATTTTAAAAGATATTTCTGCTTATCGTCAGTTTCTTTCACAAAATAAATGAGGTTCTTCCGCTCAAAACTGGTACTAAGCACATTTTTTTTCTCAAACCTGAGTTTTTCCTGGATATCATCTACCACATCAGGTGTGGCAGTGGCAGTAAGTGCAAGCAATGGCACACCGGGCAATATATCACGTAAGTCGGCAATTCTAAGGTAAGATGGCCTGAAGTCGTATCCCCACTGGGAAATACAATGCGCTTCGTCAACAGCAATCAGGTTGATATTCATTTTTTGTACCCTTGCACGGAACAAGTCAGTACCAAGGCGTTCGGGAGAGATATACAAAAACTTGTACCCGCCATACAGGCAATTTTCAAAAGCAATGTTTATTTCGTCCGGGGTCATGCCCGAATAAACAGCAATAGCTTTGATTTCACGTCTTTTAAGATTCTCCACCTGATCCTTCATCAGGGAAATCAGGGGAGTGATCACCAGGCATAAACCCTCATTAGCCAGAACGGGTACCTGGAATGTAATGGATTTCCCTCCTCCTGTGGGCATCAGGGCCAAAGTATCCCTGTTCCCGCAAACCGATTGCATTACTTTTTCCTGCAGGGGACGAAATTCCTGGTAACCCCAATGAAGGGTTAATATTTGTTTATACAAATCTGCCGAATAAGTAAGCATAAAAATGGTTTTCTTAAATATTGTTTAAAATTAATCAACCTGCATCAATAATTCAACAATTTTTCATATCAGTCTTTAAAAGTCAACTTAAAAGAAGTGGGATTAAAAAGAATGAAAGCAATTTGGCAAAGTTGTTTTTTTTGTAACTTAGCAATTTATAATCAAAAAAATAAGCCCATGTCCTTTTACGAAGACAAAGTAATGTTTGAAGGATTGACTTTTGATGACGTCCTGCTGGTACCGGCCTATTCAAATGTTTTGCCGCGGGATGTAAATGTTTCTACACAATTTACAAGGCACATCAAATTGAATGCGCCCATTGTATCAGCAGCCATGGATACGGTTACTGAGGCGAACCTTGCTATTGCCATTGCCAGGGAAGGCGGAATTGGCGTAATTCATAAAAATATGGGCATTGCCGAACAGGCCAAGCAGGTAAAAATCGTTAAACGTGCTGAAAATGGAATGATTTACGACCCGATTACCATTGGGAAAGAGAAAAATGTCAACGATGCCATTAACCTGATGCTGGAATACAAAATCGGCGGGATACCAGTTGTGGATAAAAACCATATCCTGATTGGCATTGTAACCAACCGTGATTTAAGGTTTGAAAAAAACCTCAACCGCCCCATCAGCGAAGTAATGACCAGGGAAAATATCATCACCACTTCACAGGACACAGATTTGGAAATGGCTTCCAATATCCTGCAGAGGTATAAAATTGAAAAGCTTCCTGTTGTTGATGAACATAACAAACTAATAGGCTTAATTACCTACAAAGATATTACCAAGGCCAAAGACAGGCCCAATTCCTGTAAGGATTCCATTGGCCGCCTGAGGGTAGCTGCAGGTATTGGGGTAACTTCAGATACCATGGAAAGGATTGAGGCCCTGGTGCATTCAGATGTTGACGCCGTTGTGATCGACACGGCCCATGGACATACAAAGGGAGTTATTGACATGCTGAAACTTGCCAAATCAAACTTTAAGGATATTGAAGTTGTTGTGGGCAATATAGCCACCCCGGAAGCAGCCCGGGCTCTGGTTGAAGCCGGTGCTGATGCAGTAAAGGTCGGCATTGGACCCGGTTCAATTTGTACGACACGGATAATTACAGGTGTCGGTGTTCCACAATTATCATCCATTTATAATGTTGCCGAGGCCATTAAAAATTCAGGCATTCCTTTAATTGCTGATGGAGGTATCCGCTATTCGGGGGATATAGTCAAAGCCATTGCTGCCGGAGCAAGCAGCATTATGGCAGGTTCACTGTTTGCAGGCGTTGAAGAATCACCCGGTGAGACGATCATTTTCAATGGACGTAAGTATAAGTCATACAGAGGGATGGGATCAATTGAGGCCATGCAACAAGGTTCAAAGGACAGATATTTTCAGGATGTGGAAGATGATATCAAGAAACTTGTGCCAGAAGGAATTGAAGCCCGCGTACCTTACAAAGGCACCTTGTATGAGGTGGTTTATCAGCTTTTGGGAGGGTTGCGTGCAGGAATGGGTTACTGTGGTGCAAGAAATATTGAACAGCTTCAACAAGCAAAGTTTGTGAGAATAACCAATTCAGGAATTGTTGAGAGCCATCCACACGACGTTACCATAACCCGTGAATCTCCAAATTATAGCAGATAATATATTTTGTTTTTTGACGTTCATTACACATGAAGCTATTAAACCTCGCGTAAGATGAAATTTACTTTTTTCAGTTCACTGGTTGGTCTCTTGTTTATATGCAGAATAGTCCCTGCCCAGGAACAAACTGAAGTTTTAATGACTATCAATGGCAATCCTGTAACCAAAGCAGAATTTGAAAGGATATACAAGAAAAACGATATCAATTTGCCGGGATACAGCCCTCAATCACTGGACAGCAGCCTGGAAATGTTTATAAATTTCAGGTTGAAAGTCGCAGAAGCCGAAAAATTAAAATTTGATACGGCTTCTTCTTTTGTTAGCGAATTGAAAGGATACAGAGATCAACTGGCTAAATCCTATCTGACGGCCCAGGATATGCTCAATGAAATGGAAAAAGAAGCATATTACCGCCTGAAAAATGAAGTAAATGTCCGACACATCCTGATCAGAATTTCGCCTTCTGCCATTTCCGATGATACTTTAAAAGCCTATCAAAAAGCTTTGTCTGTCCGTAAAATGGTCATTGACGGCGAACCTTTTGCCCAGGTTGCAGCAAAACTTTCGGATGATTCCTTATCAAAAAATAATGCAGGGAACCTGGGCTATATTTCCGCATTCAAAACCGGTTATGCTTTCGAATCGGCTGCCTATTCAACCCCTGAGGGCTCTGTTTCTATGCCTGTCAGAACCCGGGAAGGCTATCACCTGCTTGAGGTGACCGATACCAGAACGGATCCAGGAGAGATCAAGGTGGCCCATATCATGATTATTGTGCCTTTCGGCTCGGATGTTTCAAAAGATGATTCGGCAAGGAATGCCATCAATCAAATTTATGTGAAGCTAAAAAATGGTGAAGATTTCAGCACACTATCCTCGGAATATTCCGAAGACAGGAGCACTGCAAAAGAAGGTGGCGTGCTGCCCTGGTTCGGACCCGGTAAAATGATCCCTGAATTTGAAACTGCCGCTTTCGCCCTTCAAAAAAATGGTGATTTCTCAAGGCCTGTTCATACCCCCTACGGATGGCACATCATTAAACGCATTGACAGGAAAGCCATTCCGCCCTTCGAACAGCTAGAGGGCGAAATCAGGAAAAAAATTGAAAACGACCCGGAAAGGCAATATTTCCTGAGGGAAATATTTATCAAAAGGCTGAAAAAAGAATATGCTTTCAAAGAAGACAAAAAAAACCTTCTTCCCTTTTATTCATTGGGAAATGCCGACTTTTCTTCAGCTAAAGGACTTAGCAAACCTCTCTTCTCCTTCGACAATAAAACCTTCAGCCAAAAAGATTTTGGCGAGTTTATGAAACAACATCCGGAAACCTGTCCCATCAAGGATATTGACAATCTCTACAATGAATTTGTGGAAGAGTCGCTGATGAATTTCGAAAACAGCAGGCTGGAACAAAAATATCCCGAATTCCGGTATATCACCCAGGAATATCACGATGGTATTTTACTTTTCAATATAACCGACAGCCTGGTATGGTCGAAAGCCATTACGGACACCACGGGACTTATCCATTTTTATGAAGTAAATAAAGACAATTATCTCAGCGGGAAACGTTTAGAGGCTACAATTTACAGTTGTCCTGATGCCAATAAAACCAAAACCGCATATCAACTGGTTAAAAAGTCAAAATATAAATTCAATGACCCAAAATTAGTCGAAAAAGTTTGCGGTAAAAGCAATGACCATCCCTGCCTGCAAATTGAACATAAAATATTTTCACAGGGAGAGAATAAATTACTGGATTCCATTGGCTGGAACTTAGGACTTACAAACATCATTGATAAGGATGGCTCTGTAATTTTTATCTCCAGGGATGCCGAACTCAAACCGCAGCCCAAACCGCTGAATGAAATTAAAGGACTCGTAACTGCAGATTATCAGTCATACCTGGAAAATCAATGGATTAAAGAACTGAGAAAAAAATATACAATAGAGTTAAACAGAAAAATTTTGTATTCAATAAAATAGCTTTTCGTTAAAACAAGATTAAATTTGCACAAAAAGTTGTTGGTTAAAATGTGCCAACATTCTTATATAAATGATCTGTCGGATGAACAATCGCACATTACTGTTATTTCTTCTGATGTTTATGCCTGTAATACTGGGAAGTTGCCGGCATAAAGAGGGCGACAAAGCAGTAGCAAAAATATATGGAAAGGTATTGTACTTATCGGAGGTAGGAGAAGCAATACCCGATGGCACAAATGCTACAGACAGCGTTGAACTGGCAAAAGCATTCATTGACAACTGGCTGAAAAAACAGCTTATATTAAAAAAAGCAGAACAAAACCTCGACAGTAAACAAAAAGATGTATCCCAACTGATAGAAGATTACCGCACTTCACTGCTTACTTTCAGATACGAACAATTACTGGTGCAACAAAAATTGGATACTTTAGTCAGCCAAAAAGACATCCAGGATTATTATAAGGCCAATCTGCCCAATTTCATACTAAATGACAATATTGTAAAGGTTGTATATATCAAGTTGCCTTTAAAATCGCCGGAAATGGAAAAGGTGTTACAATGGTATAAATCGACAAAAGATGAAGATTTGGCCCAACTTGAAAAATACTGCACAAAATATGCAGTGAAATTCACTTATTATGGCGATAAATGGATTGCTTTTTCGGCCATTTTAGATGAATTGCCCAATAAAATCAATAATCCCGAGGGATATTTGCAGACCCAGAGCCTTATTGTGAATAAAGATAAAGCTTTTGAATATCTGGTTCATATCAGGGACCATCGTCTCAAAGGGACAGAAGCGCCAATAGAATACGTTGCTTCCGATATAAAAGCCATCATATTGAACAAACGGAAGCTTTCGTTTATAAATAATTTGGAAAACAGCATTTACAACGATGCTGCAGATCATAATGTATTCAAAATATATAAATAATACCGGAACATGAGGAGATACGCATTTGCATTATTATTGCTTTTTTATTTGTCATTCCAGGCTCAGGGACAAAGTCAGATCATTGATCAGGTAGTTGCTGTTGTAGGCAGCAATATGATTTTACTTTCTGATATTGAAAGTCAATATACTCAGCTAAAAGCACAGAATAAGCATCTGGACGAAGGTGCACATTGCGAGATATTACAAAACATGATGGCCCAAAAACTCCTGCTTAATCAGGCAAAAATAGACAGTATATCCGTTTCGGAGAGCCAGGTTGACATGCAATTGAACAACAGGATTGATTATTTTATCAATCAGATCGGCAGTAAAGAAAAACTGGAAGACTATTTTAAAAAGACCATTTTGGAAATAAAAAATGACTTCAGGGATAATATCCGTGAACAGTTGATGACTCAGAAAATGCAGGAAAATATCATGGATGCCATCAAAATCACCCCTTCCGAAGTAAAAAGTTTTTACAACAACCTCTCGCAAGACAGCATTCCCATGGTCCCCATTCAATTGGAATTGGCCCAGATTATGATTTATCCTCCTCATGACGAAAAAGCAATATTTGATGTTAAACAGCAATTGTTGGATTTACGGAAAAGGATTTTAAACGGGGAAAGTTTTTCTGCTTTGGCTGTCTTATATTCAGAAGATGGATCTTCGGTAAATGGCGGTGAAATAGGATTCCGTTCAAAAGCCGAACTCGATCCCGCATATGCCAACGAAGCCTTCAGCTTAAAAGGAAGTAATGTCTCCAAAATTGTGGAATCCCAATTTGGCTACCATATTATTCAACTTATAGAACGAAGGGATGATAAGGTTAATACCCGTCATATACTCATGACCCCTAAAGTATCTCCCGAGTCCATGCTCAAAGCTAAAACCCGCCTGGATAGTATTTTGCACTTGATTTCAATTAAAAAGGACACCCTGAACTTCGAGATGGCCGCTAAATTTTTCTCGGAAGACAAAAATACCAGTGCAGGAGGCGGTATGTTGGTCAATCCTACCGACAACAGCACCAAATTTACGGTAGATCAAATAGATCCTGCTGATTATTATTCTATTAAAGATTTAAAAATAAACCAGATTTCTGCTCCCTTTGAATCAAAAGACGAAAATGGCAAAAAAGTTTATAAGGTAATGATGATCAAATCCCGTCATGAAGCCCACAGGGCAAATTTTAAAGATGATTATACGCTTTTACAGGATCTGGCCCTAAATCATAAACGTGAAGCTTACATGAAGACCTGGATTGCTGATAAACAAAAGACCACCTTCATTCATGTCGGAGAACCCTTTAAAGACTGTTCTTTCGTCAATGAAAATGATTCGTGGGTAAAATAATTTTCAGCAAACATATTTAGAAGAAACAATTTTCAATTGCACTACAGAAAAATAAAATCCACCTCATATCGATTTACCAATTTAGAGGGTATGCCTGGAAGTGCTATGAGAAAATATAAATTAACGGACTTTCAACAATGTTCAATAAATTAAATAAATTATCCATTACAAATAAAATCAAGGCATTTCACAATAATTGTGACCTGAAAAAGAGTAAAATGAGGGGTTTCCATTCATATAAGTTTTTATTGCTTTTAGGTATTTTTTCTTTTTTTTGTCTTTCCGGTAAGCTGTTGGCCCAGGGTTCGAAAGTGGAAATTGTTAACGCCAATTCTATTCAATACAACAGCATGGTTTTTGGAAATGTCAAAAGGTTAATCGGCAATGTTATTTTCAAGCAGTCGGGAGTTACCCTGAAGTGCGACAGTGCCTATTTTTTCAGCAATAATACAGTGGATGCTTATGGACATGTTCATGTTCAAAAAGGAGGTTCGCTCAATATCCGTGGAGAGTTAATGCACTATGACGGGAACCTGAAACTTGCACATATCTTAAGAAATGTGGTCTTGGTTGATGAAAAAACCATTTTGCATACCCAGGCTATGGATTATGATATAAAAACCAGCAGTGGTTCCTATGTCGTAGGAGGCGAAATAAGAAGCGGGGAAAATACTTTGCACAGCCAGGAGGGATATTATTATTCAAATGAACATTCTTATCTTTTCAGAAGGAACGTGATATATAAGAATCCGGAATATACCATTCATTCGGATACCATGCGCCTTAATTCCATAACCAATGTTGCTTCATTTTATGGGCCTACCCATATTACGACCAAGGATAATAAGATATACTGTGAACGCGGCTGGTATAATTCAAGCCGGAGTATAGCAGAACTCACAAAAAAAGCTGTAGTTACGGGTAAAAACCAATATATCAGGGCAGATACACTATACTATGACAAAAAAAACGAGATAGGCAAAGCATTTTCAAATATCACCATGATTGATACAGCACAAAATGTTATCATGCAGGGTAATTATGCTGAATATCACAAGAAAAACCAACACTTTTTAATGACCAACCGTGCTTTGATCATTAAAATTGATAAACCCGATACTTTGTTTCTTCATGCCGAAAAGTTTACTTCGGATCCGGATACTTTGCCCAACCAAAAGATTTTAAAGGCCTTTTACAAGGTTAAGCTTTTCAGGCCCGATATGCAGGGCAAATGCGATTCAATGGTTTATACAACAGCCGATAGCATCATCAGACTTTACAAAGAACCCGTGCTGTGGAACCAGGAAAATCAACTTTCGGCCAATGAAATCAGGCTTTATACAAAGAATAGGGTAATGGATCATGCTGAATTTATTGGGGCGGCATTTATCGCCTCTAAGGAAGATTCCACTAAGTTCAACCAGATCAAAGGAAAGGAAATGACCGGATATTTTAAAGACAACGAAATTTACCGTTTAAATATTAAAGGAAATGGTCAGACCATTTATTTCCCTAAAGATAAGGATAAGTTTATAGGGGTCAATAAGGCAGAAAGTTCGGATCTGATTATTTATATCAAGGATAGAAAAGTGGACCGTATCATCTTCCTAAAAAAACCGGTGGCCACCTTGTATCCACTGGGTCAACTTTCTCCGCAGGAAATGGTCCTGGATAATTTCAAATGGGAAGAACAATACAGGCCACATTCAAAAGAAGATATCTTTACCTGGGAAAACTCCCCTCAACTAAAACAACCTTTCAATAAGAAGAAGAAAAAATAAATATTTTCTTCGGAAATTTTTCTAAAAAAGCATAATCTGAAAAATAAAAATCAGATTATGCAAAAGAGAAACAAGATGTAAACCTTAATTAACATCTAATGAAAGTACCCGACTGAATCAATATTCGTCTTCATTGAAAAAGAAATCATCCTTGCTGGGGTAATCGGGCCAGATATCTTCAATACCTTCATAAACATCACCTTCATCTTCAATTTCCTGAAGGTTCTCAATTACTTCTAATGGTGCTCCTGAACGAATTGCGTAATCTATCAATTCGTCTTTAGTGGCTGGCCAGGGAGCATCTTCCAATTTTGTAGCCAATTCTAATGTCCAATACATATTAGTGAGTAATTTAAATTCCCTTAAGGCATTTTAAAAAGTTTGCAAAACTATAAAAAAATATTACATGCCAATTATTTATTTATCTATTTCCAATAATTTTCTTTGATATGAAAAAAATCAGCCAGGCTTCTGCCTAAAACAAAGAGGTAATCGGATAAACGATTCAAATACATAACTACCATATTATCTATATTATGTACTTCATTAAGCCGGACCACACATCTTTCTGCCCTTCTGCAAACAGTCCGGGCAACATGACAAAGGGAAACAGCAGGATGCCCTCCCGGAAGGACAAATGAAGTCAGGGGAGGTAATTTCTCATTCAATTGATCAATTTCCCCTTCCAGAAAACTCAGGTCAGAATCTGAAATTTTCCTGTCCAGTTTGTACGGGTTTTCCGAATCTACAGCCAAAATGGCTGCACAGGTCATCAGGTTGTTCTCGGCAATCAATAAGAGGGACTGAGTATATTCATCAATCGGCTGATCGCGCAACAAACCGATATAGGCAATAAGTTCATCAACCGTACCATAAGCTTCAATTTGCAGGTCAGCTTTCGAAATCCGCTTTCCTCCTATCAACGAAGTAAACCCTTTATCACCAGTTTTAGTATATATTTTATGCATCATTTTATGAAAAAGAAGTAAAAGCAGGATGTTCGTTAATTTCGTCCGATTCTATCTCTCCGTCTTTCAACCGGATAATCCTGTGGGCATGTTTGGCAATGTATTCTTCATGGGTAACCAGCACAATCGTATTGCCCCTGCTGTTAATTTCATCAAAAAGAGACATGATATCAATGGAAGTCTTGGTATCGAGATTACCTGTAGGTTCGTCGGCAAGAATGATAGAGGGGTGGTTAACCAGAGCCCTGGCTACGGCAACGCGTTGGCGCTGGCCTCCCGAAAGTTCATTAGGCTTATGGTGCATCCTGTCCTCCAATCCTACGCTTTTAATCAATTCCATTGCACGCTGATAACGATCATCTTTTGATTTCCCGGCATAAATCATAGGCAATGTCACATTCTCAAGTGCCGAATAACGGGGCAACAGGTTGAAAGTTTGGAAAACAAAGCCGATCTCCTTATTTCTGATTTCAGCCAGTTGATTATCCCCAAGTTTGCTGACATCATGGCCATTCAGTATATAACTGCCGGATGTGGGGGTATCCAGACAACCAATCAAATTCATGGCAGTTGATTTTCCCGAACCGGAAGGCCCCATAATGGCAATATATTCGTTCCTCTTTATGGTCATTGATATGGAACGTAAAGCCGGTACAACGATACTACCTACAATATAGTCTTTTACTATATCATGAAGCTCGATCACATTGTCCATGGTTAGCGTTTTTTGTTATACGAATATAGCAAACTATTTTAATACACAAAAAATATAGCCAAGTTTTTAGAAATTTAAAACAAAATTTTCCTTTTGGAATCCATTTTTGAAAAACAAGATGCCTGTAAAAAATAAATCTATACTCAAGGATACGCGTTCTTCTTTTTTCAGGATATCCCAGGCCTCTTCCATTTCAGCCGACCAGTGAATGTCATCCAAAACCATAATACCGGAAGAAACCATATTGACGGAAATAAGCCGGAAATAATTTAACACAGGTTCTTTCCGGTGATTTCCGTCAATAAATACCAGATCGAATTTAGAAATTTCTTTAAGTAAAAGAGGTAAGTTATCATCAAAACGTCCACGAATCAGACGGATATTATTCAACCCCAACCTTTTGAAATTTTTTTGGGCCAAATCAGCCAAGGAAGAATCAGCTTCAATGGTAATAACCTTTGCCTCCGGTCTGGCCGA
>JAUZOH010000088.1 GCA_030706565.1 Bacteroidota bacterium
GGCATAATTGGGCAATATACTTCCTGCTACCGAGTTTTCAATTGCCATGATCCCATAATCGGCATCCCCGCCGTTCAACACTTTGAATTCGTCATTGAAGGTACGGCAGGGAACCAGTTCGAATTCCTCACTGCCGAAATAACTTTGGGCTGCAATTTCATGAAATGCCCCGTAACCGCCCTGAATTGCAATTTTTAACACTGTTGTTGCTTCACAATTTTCCATATTCATATATTAAAAAAAAAGTCCCGAAATTTTTCCGGGACTTTATCAATTCATTTCACAAACATTAATAAGCATCCCGCATCTTTGATCTAAACCAAAAATAAAAGTAAAAAGCATAATAAAAGCAATAACAACATAGTTGTATATTGTCCGGGGTGAAAACTGCAGTGGTATGTTTTTTTGTAATATTCATTCGTTAACCTATAAAAAAAAATCCCGGTTGGCCGGGATTCAATACATATCAGTTTACATAACAGAATCCCTTTTCTTACCTTCCAAAGTAAAAGTAAAAATAAAAAGAATAAATATTATGTAAAAATAAATTTGTCATCTTTCTTTCAATTGCGTTGCAAACTTAAAGATTAAATTTTAATTGTGCAATTATTTGTTTGAAATTTTTATAAATTTATTTTAAATCGTTAAGTTCAACCCACCTGTTTGTTTTTTGATCAATGCTTTGCATAATTTCGCTGATCCGGTTTGATTTTTCAACCAGTACATCCATAGGCAGGGTTCCTGAGCTTAATTGTTCCTCGATTTCTTTTTTCTCCTTTTCTAATGTTTCTATTTCTTTTTCCAATTGTTCGATTTCTTTTTTCTCCTTATAAGAAAGTTTTTTTACTTTTTGATTTTGATCGGGTGGGGGCGTTTGTTTTTCGGCTTTTGCTTTTTTTTCGGCAGATGCTAATGCTTGACGGCTAAGTGTATAATCGCGGAATTGTGTATAATTTCCGGGGAAATCTTTGATGACACCTTCACCCTGGAATACAAACAGGTGATCTACAATTTTATCCATGAAATATCGGTCGTGTGATACAATAATGACGCAGCCTTTGAATGAAGCCAGGTAGTCTTCAAAAACATTGATGGTAATGATATCAAGGTCGTTGGTGGGTTCGTCAAGTATCAGAAAATTCGGGCTGCGCATCAAAACTGTTGCAAGATACAAGCGCCGTTTTTCCCCGCCGCTGAGCTTGTACACATAATCGTGCTGAACATTATTCGGGAAAAGAAAATAATTTAAGAACTGTGAAGCTGTAAGTTTATTTCCGTCCCCCAGTGTGACCACCTCAGCAATATCCTGAACCAAATCTATTACCTTTTGTGTTTCATCAAATTGTATCCCGTCCTGTTTGTAATAGCCTGTAACAATGGTCTCTCCAATTTCCACATCACCGGCATCAGGTTTAATGTTAGCGGTCAGAATATTTAATAATGTAGACTTCCCGATACCATTGGGCCCTACGATTCCAATTTTTTCATTCCGCTTGAAAATGTATGAAAAATCTTTAATTAAAACTTTATCCTCATAACTTTTTGAAAGATCCTTGATTTCCAGAATTTTTTTCCCCAGGCGAGAAGTAGCTATGTTGAAATCAACTTGGCGCTGTTCGTGTTTTTCTTTAGCTTTTTGACTAAGTTCTTCAAACGCATCGACCCGGTATTTGGCTTTGGTGCCTCTGGCCTGGGGCATACGCCTTATCCAGTCCAGTTCCTTGCGCATCAGATTTTTTGATTTTTCAACATTGGCATGCTGAATTTCCTGCCTTTCCTCACGCTTTTCAAGGAAATATGAATAGTTGCCTTTGTAGGTGTAGATGGTATTGTTATCCAACTCAATAATCTGGTTGCAAACCCGGTCCAGGAAATAGCGGTCGTGCGTAACCATTAAGAGGGTACTGTTGGTCTTTTCCAGGTATTCTTCAAGCCATTCAATCATATCCAGATCAAGGTGATTGGTGGGCTCGTCCAAAAGAAGCAGGTCGGGTTCATTGACTAAGGCTGCGGCCAATGCCACTCTTTTCTTTTGTCCCCCGGATAACTGGCCAGTAGGCTGGTTCAGGTCTGTGATTTTTAGTTGTGTCAGAATTTGTTTGATTTTCACTTCATAATCCCAGGCCTTGGCTACATCCATTTGTTCGATGATTTCCGGGCTGGGATTATCAATCATGGCCTCATAGTTTTTAATGATGTTGGCCGTATCTGTTTGCAGATTGTTGAGTACGTGATCGATGACAGAAGCTGTTTCATTGAATTCGGGATTCTGATCCAGGAAGGCAACGGAAATGTCCCGGTGGAAAACAATTTTTCCACTATCGGGCGAGTCATCCCCTATGATTAAATGAAGCAGGGTCGTTTTACCGGCTCCATTGCGGGCAATCAGGGCAACTTTCTGCCCTTTATCTACAGTGAATGAAATGTCGCTGAATAAAAGCAGGTCGCCGATTGATTTTGTGAGGTTTTCGACCTGAAGGTAATTTTCCATATTGCTTACTTCTGATTAACTTGTTGAATGGAATGCAAAAATACAATTATCGTAATTAATGCTGGAGATTGTCATTAAAAAAGCCTTGTAAACTTTATTTACAAGGCTTTTGGTGAAGTGCCCAGAACAAGACTCGAACTTGCACAGCCTTTCGGCCACCACCCCCTCAAAGTGGCGTGTCTACCAATTTCACCATCTGGGCTTACTGTTGTAATTGGCTGCAAAATTATAAAAAATATTATACTCTCCAAAGGTTTGAAAATTTAATTTCGGTTTTAGACTGGTTTTCTTTTAGGTTGTCAGTTTATAATCCTGGTAGTTAGTGAGTAGATGTAATAACAGGTTCAAAGAGTTCAAAGTTAAAGAGGGTTTGAGAAGGTTTGAAATACACTTACCACTAAATGGGCACGGAAAATACAAGTTTTATAGTGATCCTTGTGAAAACCTTGTGTCCCTTGTGGTTAGGCGTTGTTTGAGGTAATTTGAAATGGTTTGAGGTAGTTTGAAATGGTTTGAAATGGTTTGAAATGGTTCAAAGTTTGGGATCAGATAGAAAATAAGACGGCTGAGCGGAGTCGAAGCCACTATAAAAAATATTAGGTCGAATGAACGTTCTGTTTAAAAAATGGAGCAAGGTGATATCCAATTTGTTGTGAATTTAATAATTTATTTAAAAAAGACGGAAATTTCATACCGGAATCAGGAAAAATCTCGAAATTTGAATAAAAACAAAATTATGAAAGCCGCAAAGTATTTTTCTCTGGTCTGTTTGCTCTTTTTTTGCTTTACATTGATGGATAGCTGCAAGAAGGACAATAATTCATCTCCTTCGCTGACCGCAAAAATTAATGGAAAGAGTTGGTCGGCCCTTTCTTATTTCGCCTATAAAGATAATTCCGGCCAGATTAACATTGTGGCTGAAGCAGCAGATAGTACGGTGTTGTCTGTGTTTTTCACTTATACCGGGAAAAAGACCTATCAGCAAACGGCCACACTTTCTGAATGCCATTGTTATTATTCTGAAACTACGGTTCCCCAACCTTATGAAAGTATAACGGGGACTTTAACGGTTGAGGATATGGGCAGCAGTAAGATTTCCTGTTCCTTTAATTTTACTCTGTCCAGACTCGATCAGACTATTGAAGTGAGCGATGGACATTTTACTGATCTTAGTATTAGCCAACGATAACAGAGATTCTTTTGTCGCATAAAGATTTTCCTGAAATAGTTTATTGTTTTTTCAGCCTGACGTCTACATTCCCTTCTGTGACAATCCAGCAATTGGTGTTGCAGTAAGTACTGGAATTTTTTGCTTTTACCTGGTCTCCGTCAATTGCATAAACTGTTTTGTTACCCATTTTGTAGCGTGCTACAACTGAATAATTTTTATTTACCGGCAAGTCGTAATGAACATTTTCTTGGCTTAGTGTATCATTTAGAATAACATTGTTGTATTCGTATTTTCCCTGGTAGATGCTAATCGGCACACGTGGATTTTCTTCATTTACTGTGAGTTTTACATTCAATGCAGCTTCATAGGGCTGTTGATTTTCACAGTTGTCACAATCGGCAAGAATAGAGCTCATTTCATCAGAGCAACCTGTCATTGCCAGAAAAAACAGCAGAAAAAGAAATATTCCGGGTTTTGTTATTGATAACATAATGTTTTATTAACGATTAAACCAGTAAATTTGTTTGGGTAAAAGTCCTTTTTTATGTTTTAGCAGCGAAATACCCATACTCAAATTCAAATAACTGGAAGAAGTATGATAAATACCCAGGTCCAGATACTCATAATTGAGTTTTAACCCCAGATTTTTATGTTCAAAATATAAACCAATTTGTGGGACTGTATGATAAACACTTCCCGGTTTCATCTTTGATCCCCTGTAATTGCCCCATGAATAAATCTCTTTAATACCCACAAAAGTACTGAGTTTATCGTTGGTATTAAACTTTTTCAGACGGAAATATTTCTGAATATCAAAGTGATAATAATACCGTTTTTCACGGTATTGGAAGATGACGGAATCGTTTTGGGGAATCCATATAAATTTTGTCCCCGGTCTAAAATCTATTCCTGCACTAAGGGTAAAATTATGTACTGACTCATGTAGCCCTGCGTTTAGGCCTAAAGCAAAATTGCCGGGATTGAAAAAGGTTTCTGTTGAGAAATTTATTTTATCAAAATAGGGCCTCATGTTGGGTTTTGCTTTATATGCTTTCAGCAATTTAAGGATGGATGTGTCTTTTTGCTGTTTTGCCAGCAAAATAGGATTGAGCCATGAATGTGAAACCAGATTAGGATTGGCTTGGTTTGAAAGAAGTAATTTAATGGTTTCCTTTTGCTTGTTGGCAATTGCATAAGTCAGAGCAGAAGCCCCTTTCATGTTTTTAAGATTGATGGATGCATGATAGCTTAAGAGCAAATCAACCAAATCATTAAAACCGTACTGAGCAGCTACCATAAGGGGTGAATAACCTCTATAATCTGTTGTATTCACATTTGCTCCGTAATGTAAAAGCAGATCGGCAATGTCTGTTCTGCCTGCAGTTACGGCAATCAGAAGGGCGTCGTTTCCTTCGTTGTCCTTAAGATCCATTTTTGCCCCGTAAAAAATCAGCATATCGCAAAGATCATAATATCCATAGGCACTGGCGTACATCAGGGAACTGATTCCGCCGTCGTCCGTGGCATTAATTTTTGCCCCTTTTTTTATAAGCTGTTCGGCTATGTTTAGATGATTGTTATTTACGGCTCCAATCAAAGCTGTAATGCCATTATAAGGAACAAGGTTGGGATTAGCCCCTTTCTCTAATAAGAAGCTGACCATTGCAGAATCTCCATTTTGAGCTGCATACATAACAGGTGAAATTCCGTCTCCTGTTTGTTGGTTGACATCTGCTCCCTGTTTTATTGCCTTAGCCGCGACTTTTAGGTATCCCCGGTCAGCCGCGACCAACAGAATATTGTTGAGCTCATCCTTTGAGAATTCAAGACGGTTGGTGTACAGGGAATCATTTTCGATTTTTATGGTGTCATTTTCTTCAACCGCTTCCTCTTCTTCCTGGGCAAAAACTGTTGAAAAATTCATAATGGCTAAGAAAATCAGGATGAAAAATTTTACAGATGGGCAGCTATGCTTCCAAAATAAAAAAGAGCAGAAATATTTTTTTGCCGGATATTTAATTTCCATGGGCGTTCTTGGCATTTTCTTTTTTCGATTTTTCCGGATTTAGAAAAGCATACTTACTGATTTTTTCGTATAATTCTTTGGGATTAAATGGTTTTGAAATATAATCATTCATGCCGGCGTCATATATTTTATTTTGTACGTCACTAAAAATTGATGCCGTAAGGGCAATAACCGGAATATTTTTATATTTTCCCCCATTCATTTGCTTTATGATCCGAGTAGCTTGGTAGCCATCCATCTCCGGCATTTGAAGATCCATCAAAATCAAATCATACATGTCACCTTTCACTTTTCTGACAGCTAAGTTACCATTTTTTGCTGTATCTGTTTTAATATCCCAATGGGAAAGTATCTTTTTTGCAACGAACTGATTAACCGGATTGTCTTCTACAATAAGTATTTTTATTCCTGCCATACTGCTGAACAGCGGTCTTGTTCCTGCAGGGGATGTGGTTTCTTCTATGCTTCGTTTGCCAATCTTGAATTTTAGTGAAAAATAAAATTTTGAACCTACCCCGGGCTGACTTTTCAGGTTAATCTGACTTCCCTGAAGCTCAAGCAGCCTTTTGGTGATGGCCAGACCTAAACCTGTGCCTCCATATTTCCTTGTGATATCAGAACTTGCCTGGTTGAAACTTTCGAAAATGGCGGCTGTTTTATTCGTTGAAATGCCTATACCGGTATCGGTTACAGAAAAATTAATGATTACAGATTCCCGATCCACTTCTTTCAATTGTACAGACAATTTAACATACCCTTTATTCGTAAATTTTACAGCATTGCTTAAAAGATTATTTAAAATCTGGGTTAATCTTACGGTATCCCCGATGAGAACCTGTGGTATGACGGGATCTTTTTCAAAAATCAGGTTTATGCCTTTTTGACTGGCTTTTAACTTGAACGTTTTTTCTAAATGATCAAGCAGTTTCTGCAAATTAAATTCAATTTCTTCAAACTTGATTTTGCCGGCTTCAATTTTATTAAAGTCAAGAATATCGTTTACCAGGGCCAGTAAGCTTTCTGCCGAAAATTTAAGCGTTTCTAGATTCTCCTGCTGGCCGGGTCTGGGGTTCTCTTTAAGCAGCAGATACGTTATGCCAATAATGGCATTGAGCGGAGTACGGATCTCGTGGCTCATGGTCGATAAAAACAGGGCCTTGGAATTGGATACCTCCTCTGCAATTTCTTTGGCTTTTTTCAATTCCTGTTCGGCTTTTTTGCGCAACGTGATATTTTTCCCATAGATGTTGATGTATTCAAACTCTTTGACCGGAACAAGGGTAAGTCTGAAATAGGATTGATCTGCGCGGAATTCAATTTCTTTTATTTTATTGATTTCGTAGATCTCATTGAAAATTCCCAAAAAAAGGTTGTGGTGGGTTTTAAGGAAATGCTGAAGTTCAAGACTTTTATTGTTTGAATAGATAATCTCAGCGTTTTTAGTAACCCGGATTACAGGATCTGGATCTTCTTCAGGAAATTTGGCAAGGGATCTTATTTTTTTCTCTGTTTCAATTTGTTCTGTTATATCAATTATGACAAACCTAAAACCCAGGAGGACGTGACTTTTTTCAATCAAATTAACATAGGCTACAATCGGAAATTTTTCTCCGTTTCTTTTTACGGCAGTATATTTTATGCCCTCCATGTCTTTTCCCTGCAATACCTTTAAAAAGTGTAGTTTGATTTTTTCTTCTTCATCAGGGATAAGCAACTGTTTTATGTAAATTCCTTTTTCCAGATCACTACCGGTATAACCAAAATGTTTGAGTGAGAAGTCATTGGCGAAAGTGATTTTCTGATCCAGGTTGATTTCTCCGACCATCTCCGGCAACATTTTTGCAAATTCCCTGAAGCGCAAAGCACTTTTACGGATAATATCTTTGGCTTCTTTTCTTTCCAGTAGGTTCGATATCATATTTGACATGGAACGCATGAATACAACCCCATTGTTGTCCCAAATTTCACGGTTACTGGTCATTCCAATAAGTCCAATAAATTTATCCTGGATGTACAGGGGAAAAGCAATAAAGGAGATGCTGCCTTCCAACTTCATAAACCGGGGGAAGCTGTCCGTAAAATCATTATTGATATGTTTTGAAAAAATGAATTTGTTGAGTTTTAAAACTGAGATGAGCGGTAAAGCCTGTTGGTAAGGGATATTTTGCAAATCATCGATTTGTGAAGATGAATCGAGTGAATTCCATTCAAAAGTATTGTTTAAAATTCTTTTCTCCTGATTATATTCAAAAATAAAGACCCGGTTGGCTTTCATGAAATTACCCGCTATTTCCATCAATCTGTTTATTTTTTCATGAAAAGAAATGAGGGCATTAGACAGGGATAACATTTCGGAGATGATTTCCCTTTGTTTTTGAATCCTTTTAAGGTGAATTTCTGATTCTTTTCTTTCCGTAATATCCTGTACTGCACCAATCAATTTAACCGTTTCTGAATCCTCTCTTACGGCTTTACCAATAACCCGTAACCATTTATGCTTTTTACCCAAAGTATCGAATTCCAATTCCTTGTCGAAATCACTCCCCTCAGCAATGACATCATTTAAAGCCTTTTTCAGTATTTTTCTCCATTTATATTGATAAAGGTTCATCAATTCATTCAGCTTAATGGATTTTTCTTTTGGAAGCTCATAAATTTTATGAAATTCTTCAGTCAGAATAAGCTCATCCTTTTTCAAATCGTATTCCCATCCTCCAACTTTAGCCAATTGCTGGGTTTGTTCGAGGGTGAGCTCATATTTTTTCTGATGGGTGATGTCGTTAGAGGAGAGTTGGACTCCAATTACGGCATCTCCTTCATCTTTTATTCCTTTTGATAAGGTTTCAAGCCAGAAAGATCTTTTATCTTTCTTTAGGGCTTTAAAGATGCTTTGTTTTTTAATGTCCTGAGTTAATGCCTGCGTATAATTCTGTTTAAACTCTTGTCTGTAATCGGGATGAATGATTATGTCGGGGGGCTGCATAATTAATTCCTCCTGCTCATATCCCAGCATTTCCTTTACTATTGGTGAAACATAGGTGATTTGATAATCCTGGTTACACAACATGATCAAGTCTTTGGAATTTTCAGAAATCAACCTGAATTTCCTTTCATTTTCTTTAAGCTGTTTTTGAGCTAATGAAAATAGATAGTTGTTCTGATTTAATTCTTTGTTCAGTAATTCCTGATAGGTCCTTGATTCTTTTAATTTTTCAATCGTCTCACTTATGAGTTTTGTGTATTGATTGCTGATATATAGAAGAAAAGATATTGGAAATATCAGGTTAATTAAATAATCAAGAATATTATCGTCATAAAGTTTAACATTGTATGTTTTGTAAGAGTTTATGATAACAATAAAAATATTGCTAAAATTCAAAATCGAAAAGAATATTCCCCATTTTTTACCTAAAATAAAGAATGCAAATATTATGAATGACAGGGTCCATGAAAAAGTAAGAGGATCGATTTTCCCCTTATTATATGCTACAATCCCGATTAGACCAATAAAAAAACAAAGAGTATTAATCAAAGCGCAAAACTTGAAATTTTGCTTGTATTTTAATAAAAACAAGGAGGTTGTGGAAACAGAAATGCCTGTCATAACCATAAAGAACTGGCTGATACACTTATAGTAAAGTAAATAAGGAATGTAAAGCAGGTAGATAATGGCACTCAGAAGTAAAAAATTGCATGTAAGCCGGATTTTTGCCATTTCAAACTCATCAATGGCCGTCTTCACATAATCCTCAATAAACCATTGATTGAGCCTTTTTATAAAACGCATATAAGGGTTTTCTTGTTTTGTGAGAAAAGTATACGCAAAATGTTTTATAAAGTTTTTCGTATCATAAAACATTAATTAAAAATGATTTATGTTAAGTTTGCTTAAATAAGAAAAAACATTTAGGTTTGTCAATAAAATAGATGAATCATGCAATTTTTAAAATGTTTTTTTGTTTTGTCGATATTATTAGTTTATTCGAATCTTTTTGCACAAACAGATACGATCAAACATTCCGTTGAAATTATTTCGGGTGTGGCTTCAAAGCCATATATGCCTCAATATATTTATTCAAACCGTTATGGAATAATTGATGATAAGCAGGCTGATGGTTTGGTACGAATGAAGCTGGAAGTTCCCTATAAATTGGGAAAAAATTGGCACATCCGGTTGTTGGCTGATGTCACAGGAAAACCCCGGGAAGGCAGCAGCCGGCTCCAGCAGGCATACCTGCGTATTGACCGTGGTATTTTTGAGTTTTCCGCCGGCCGGTTCGAATCGACTATGGGCTCTCAAAATGATGATTTATCGAGCGGTTCCATGGCAATCAGTCGAAATGCAATGCCTCTTCCTATGTTGAAAATCTCCGTTCCCCGTTATACCGCTATTCCTTTTACTAAAGGTTATCTTGAATTTAAGGGGGATTTTAGTCATGGCTGGTTTGAGAAGAACCGGTATACCCAAAGTCCCTATTTGCATGAAAAAAGTCTTTATTTTAAGGCAGGAGGGAGGATTCCTGTTAATGCTTTCATGGGATTGGTGCATTTTGCGCAATGGGGCGGTTATACTCCCGGAGTGGGGCATTGGCCAGCCGGTTTAAAGGATTATTACCGGATTCTGTTTGCAAAAGGTGCCGGGAAAAATACGGCAAATTATAGTGAACAGGAAAATGCCTTGGGCAATCATCTGGGTATTATTGATATGGGGCTTACCCTGAAAGCCAAATCCTTTAATGTCATTGCCTATAGGCAAATGCCCTGGGAAGATTTCTCGGGAACGCGTTTTTACAGGAACCGTGACGGATTGTTTGGCGTAAATATGGATTTTAAAGAGAATGTTTTAAGATTTATCAGCAGCATTACTTTGGAATACCTGCACACAACCTGGCAAAGCGGGCCGGGTTATTCCGATTTTGAACCTGATTTGGATAACCGTGGATTCCCGTTTGGCGGGAGGGATAACTATTATAATCATGGTATTTACAGAAATGGCTGGACTTATGAAGGTATGATTATCGGAACTCCTTTGTTTACAACCCGGCAGAGAGCTGAAAAATATTTTGGCGAGGGCGAATACGCTGATTACAGTATCGTAAATAACCGGGTGAAGGCCATTCATCTTGGAGTGAAAGGGAATGTTGCAACTAAAATAAATTTCCGGGTTTTGGCTACTTACAGCAAGAATTATGGAACTTACAATGGAATTAGTGCAGTAGTAGGTGATTTTTGGGCCCCGGTAGATTTACCGCCGTCGGCCAACAATTATGTGTTTTATCCCCCTTTGCGCCAATTTTATGGGTTGATTGAATTAAATACCAGAATATCTTCAAAACGGGATATTGAACTGACTACTTCCTGGGGAGTTGATGCCGGGCAAATGACGCACAATACCGGAGTTCTGGTCGGATTAAGATGGAACGGAATGGTGAAATAATCGGATTTAATTGTTGATTTTTTCTTTATGCTCCCTGAGTTTTTTCAGTAAATATTCTTCAAGTTTCTGGTTCATGATATTTAAAGAAAAATAATCGTGAACCCGTTTTCTCCCGTTTTGTCCTAATTGTTCAAGGAGATCCGGCCTGTCTATGAGTTTTTCGATTGCACCGGCTATGGCCAAAGGATTATTGGGCGGGACAATCAATCCTGTTTCCTTATCTTTGATTAATTCTGAATTTCCATTGACATCCGAGGCGACAATGGCTTTACCGGCAGCCATGGCCTCCAGAATAGAATTGGGCATTCCTTCAAACCTTGAACTGAGTACAAATAAATCGCACCAATGGATTATTTTATGTATATCATTGCAATATCCCATCAGTTTGACTGAACCTTCCAATCCGCAAAGTTTTATCTGTGACCTTAATTGTTTTTCAAGACGTCCGCTACCGGCAATAATAAAGATCAGGTCATTGCGTTTTTTGGAAAGTATGTCGGCACTTTTGATCAGAAAATCAAAACCTTTCTGGTAAGCAAGCCTTCCGGCTGAAAGAATAATTTTTTTCCCTCTGTAAGTTTCAGGGACTGGCATTATTTCGTCATGCTCAAAATCCTCAACACCATTATAAATCACTTTGACAAAATCATCTTTGAACCAGCCGTAAGAATCGTAAATGTGTTTGATTGAATGGGTATTGGTGATGATCCCATCCGCCAGCTTTTTAAGTTCAAATTTATGCCGCCACGATTTGGTGGCCAGCAGGATTCCGTGACGGGCGAGAACAACAGGAGTTCCTGCTATACGGGCTGCCAGCCCGGCAATATTGATGTCCTTATTCAAATTGCAGATCAGAATGTCAATATGATTATTTTTCAGAAATTTGATGATGCTGAAAAGCTTTGTATATTGAAGGTCAGAATAAATGCTGATCTCCTGGGTGTTTATATTTTCTTTCCCTGCATTTTGGAGAAAAAGGGAGTCCTTTCTTCCTCCAATCCAAACAGAGTGTCCTTTTTTAATTAAACCAGATGCTGCTTTTATCATCCATTTTTCACCCCCACCAAATTTAGATTTTCCGATTGAGTTGAGAAATAAAATGTTCATTGTGCTTTTACCTGACATTACTGGTATTTTTATTGAAAACTAGGCCTGCGAGCACAAAAGTAACAAACCAATTTTAATTTAATGCCTATTTTAAAAATTCTTACAA
>JAUZOH010000089.1 GCA_030706565.1 Bacteroidota bacterium
GTCTCCATGTTCTGCCCCAGCTTCATCGTCTGATCCTGGTTATTGGTATATCCCAACGAAATCTGGGGGTCAGGAAAAACATGGGCAGCCTTTAAGGAAGCTTCCGCAATACTTACATCCAGCTGCTTGGCAATGTAGCCCAGGTTTCCCTTTGAAACATTAACCAGGTACTGGTCCAGCGAAACCGGGATGTTTACCGGTACTGCCTTTTGCTGGGCCATGACAATTCCGGAAAACACCGTTAAAACAACAGTATATATAATTGATATTTTTTTCATTATTACTGAATTAAAAGTTCATCTTTGGCCCGTCGCTTTGCTCTCCACTGTTCAAGCATATAGTACAGCGCAGGAAGCGCGTAAAGGGTCAGAATTGTTCCGAATGCATGGCCGTAAACAATTACGGTAGCAAGCGGACGCTGCACATCGGAACCGATATTGGTGGATAATGAGGCCGGCACCAGACCGAGAATAGCCACTGTCGAAGTCATCAGAATCTGCCGCAAACGATGGGTTGCCCCCTTAATGACGGCATCCTTAAGCGGAAGCCCCTGCTTCTGAAGCCCGTTCATATGCGAAATCATCAACACCCCATTCATGATGAAGATTCCGAACAGGGCGATAAATCCCACGGCCGAAGAAACGTTAAAGGTCATTCCGGAGATATTCAGTCCAACCATTCCACCGAACACACACAGGGGCAACATGCCGATCTGAAGCCAGGCCTGCTGGAAATTCCCGAAGCTCCAGAACAGCAACAGGAACATCAGAGCCAGGGATAAAGGGACAATCAGCATCAGTCGCGTATAGGCACGGCGCTGGTTGTCGAACTGTCCGCTCCATTTAATCTGAAAACGGCTGTGATCGTACTGAATGTTCCGTTCTATGGCTTCGTTGGCCTTATGCAGAAAAGAAGTAATATCGCAATTACGGAGATTTACCCGCACATTGATGAATCGTTTGTTCTCCTCGCGGGTAATCATGCCGGCACCAGTGGTTGTTTTAATTTCGGCGATCTGTGACAAAGGTATCTTTGCCCCAGAAGAAGATGTCAGCAAAAGATTCCCGATATTTTCGGGCGTTTCGCGCGAAGCCTCATTGTAACGGCAGGTTACATCATAAGCTTTATTCCCGATAAAAACCTGGGATATTGCTTTTCCGCCAATTGCAACTTCAATAAGCTGGCTGACATCCGCCACATTCAACCCATACAGGGCAACCTTGTCGCGGTCGGCATTGATCTGCAACTGAGGCAGCGGCGGTTCCTGCTCGATACTGACATCCTCAGCCCCCTTAATATGCCTGACAATATCTTGCACCTGTTCGGCAATCCGCCTGGCTTCCGTCTGGTCATCGCCATAAATTTTTATGGCCAGGTCGCTGTGCGATCCGGCAATCTGATCCATCACCATGTCGATGATAGGCTGAGAGAAACCGATCTGGTAACCGGACAGCTTGCTAAAATCGCCTTTCATCTCGTTAATCAGGTCGTTTTTCCTTTTCCCGTGTTTCCATTCGTTATAAGGTTTCAGGCCGACAGAACACTCAACATGGGAGAATGAAAATGGATCGACGCCCTCATCGTCCCTGCCTACCTGGGTCATGGCATAGGTCACCTCATCAAATTTCAGGATATGCTTGCGGAGGGTATCCACCATGGTTTTAGACTTTTCGAGCGTGATGCCCGGAGGCAACTGAACCTGCATCCAGATGGAGCCTTCATCCAGGGATGGAAGAAAATCCTTACCGACAGTAATCGATAAAATGATGGTACAAAAAAGCACAATGGACAAGGGGATAAATACTTTTTTCGGATTCTTCAGCAATCTGCTTACAAACTGATGATACCAGCTGGTAAGCCTGCCAAGCCAACGATTACGGTATACTTTCTGTGGTTTGCGGTAAATCATGTAAGCCAGACCGGGAATCAGCAGCATGGCAACGGCCATTGCCCCCAGAATGGCATACCCAACCGTGAAAGCCATAGGAGTAAACATTTTCTTCTCGATACGCTCGAAGGTAAACAAAGGCAAATACGCCATAATGATGATCAGCATGGAAAAGAAAATGGGTTTGCCCATCTCCGCACAGCGCTTTGCAATATTATCAGGATGGAGACATTCGCTGAAATTTTCCTCACGTTTTCGCAAAACTGTTTCGAGCATCACGATAGCACCTTCCACGATAATGCCAAAGTCTATTGCCCCGAGTGATAATAAATTCGCGGGGATATTCGTAAAATGCATCAGGATAAAAGCGATAAGAAGAGAAAGAGGGATAGTTAGCGCAATAACCAAAGCGCCCTGCCAACTTCCAAGAAAAATAATCAGGACTGCAATTACCAGCAGCATTCCAAAGAAAAGAGTATGTGAAACCGTATGTAAGGTAGCATCAACCAGATGTGACCGGTCCATGTATACATGAATCTTCACATCCTTGGGAAGGATTTTGTTGTTCAGTTCATCGATAGCCGCATGAACATTCACAAGCACGGAAGAAGCATTTTCGTACCTGAGCAACTGAACAGTGCCTTCAACCCCGTCGGAATTATCACCCCGCCGGTCAGTAAATCCCATTACCCCTTTACGTTCCAGGTTCCCGTATTTTACCGTTCCCAGATCGTTCAAATATATGGGGACTCCATTAACCGTTTTGACAACAATTTTTCCCAGATCATCAAGATCCTTAATCAGTCCAACGCCCCTGATGACATAAGACAAATCACCGCGGCTGAGCATGCTTCCCCCTGCGTTGGTATTGTTCTTATTCACACTTTCGACAACATCATTGAGTGTGATATCGTATTTGGCAAGTTTTACAGGATCAATCTCTATCTGATACTGGGTAGTAATTCCCCCGAAGTTTGCAACGTCGGCTACGCCCATTACCTGTTTGATACGCGGGACAATCACCCACTTCTGCAAGTCCGTCAACTCACGAAGGTTTCTTGTTTTGCTTTCGACAACATAACGACAGACCTCACCGGTAGCAGAAGTAAGAGGTTCCAGTTCGGGTTCGGCATCAAAGGGAAGTTGTACTCCGTTAATCCTTTCCTGCACCCGCTGGCGGGCCCAGTAATCGTCAACTCCATCCTTGAATACCAGAATAATAGTAGAAATACCAAAGGCATTGCGACTACGCATGGTCTGCAAGCCAGGCATACCGTTTAGTTCACGTTCAAGGGGAATGGTAATCTGCTGTTCTATTTCTTCAGCAGCCAATCCGGGCACCTGGGTAGAAACCTGAACAGTGACATCAGCAATATCAGGATAAGCATCAATGGGCAACTGAAACCACGAATACACGCCAATTGCCGCTACCAGCACAAAACAGGTCGCAATCAATAGACGACGGCGCAAAAAAAGTTTAAATAATTTTTCCATAGCCCGTCCTCTATTGTAAGTAAATACCACCGTCGGCTACGATAACACTGCCACTTTGAAGGCCGGTATTTACCACCAGGTTGCTGCTATCGGTAGTAGAAACCGTCACCTGTTTCTTCACAAAACGATTTGCAGCAATTCGGACGTAAACAAAACTTTTATCCCCCTGCTGTAAAACCGAACTGGCCGGAACGATCAAAGCACTTGAATGATGATGAATAAAATCAACGGTGACAAACATGCCCGGCTTCAGTATTTTGTTATGATTTCCGCAAACAATGTATACTTCAACCGAACGGGTTTGCTCATCCATCATATTTCCTACATAATCCACAAAACCATACAAAGGAGAATCGGGAAAACTTTCGGTCAGGACTTTAACTTTATCCTGTCTACTGACCTGTCCAATGTTTTTCTCTTTGACCTGTGCCACCACCCATACCTTCTCAAGATCGGCAACAGTCACAACCGGGTCGGCATCAACCTTTTGATACTGCCCGACAATGATATTATCTTTGACCACTTCACCTCCAATGGGCGAACGGACCATCAAAGGAGCTGCAATATTCAGGTTGGACGTATGGGTATTAAAAATTTTTAAAGTTGCCACTGCTTTTTCATATTCTTTTTGAGCAACCGCATAATCAGCTTCAGCTTCTTCCAATTCCTTTTTTGAAGCGATGCCATGGTCCGCCAGATCCTTTTTGCGCCCGTAATTTTTTTCGCTTAACAACTTTGCCTGTTTAGCGGCAATTAAATCCTTAACAGCATTCAGATAATCAACCGATGAAAACTGAAAAAGAGGAGAACCTTTAGAAATTCTTTGGCCCAACCGCACGCACGACCGTATAATCCTGCCGTCAAAAGGGGCGGAAACTTCTGCCAGATGGCCGGAAAGAGGCTTGACCGTCCCGGTAGTTTTGCATAAAGAATTGTAACTTTCAGAAGCAACTGTAAATAATTTCAATTTCGATAAAACAGGCGAATTAGCGGCTACAGTAACCGTATCGCCAGAAATTTCAATATCAGAGGTATCCTGGGATTCTTTATCTTTTCCCCTTTTACAGGCAACCCATAAAATCATTGATAATGAAACAAAAATCAGATATATTTTAAAATTAAATTTTTTCATCTTTAACCTAACTAATAGTAAATATTATATAATCAGCAATATTCCCCTATACTAACAGATTATCAGAAAAAAAGCACTTGTTCTTTCTGTCAGAAAATCAAATAGATACCAGGATTAAGAATATACAGGCAATTAAGCTTAAAATGCGGCACAGAAGAACATAAGGCCATGCCATACTCATTTTTGCTTACCAATAGCCGGAGAACCATAGTTCAATCAACAATGGAAATGATCTGATTTATACGACTCCCCACCTTCTTCTAAAACAAGTGAATTTCCCTGGTCCGGGTTTATTTTCGGGATATAAATTTCCCATTGCAACAAATAACTCTTAGTTTTTTAACTAAAACTTATGTTGTTAAATAATTTGCTGCAATGCTATAGGAAATCAACAAACAGGGGGCGCTCGTAATAGGGTATTGGAAATACATTTCCGGATGACATAAGTAAAAACCGAATAGTATTTAATTTCGATTTGTTTACATAGCGGAACGGGAACTACAGTTACTAAGTTAACAGCACTCCAGTTTGCTTCATTCAATAACTGAATGGTCTCATATCCTTCAGCTGAATGTTGATGCGATTGAAAAGGAGATTTGTTGGCCGGATTGTGCTTATAAGGATGGGAATGAATGATAATCTCCCCATTCACCAAATGCTCATGGTAGAAAGAAGTTATGCTAATGTAATATCCTAGAAATATTACAAGAAGGAAGTATGTAATGAAACCTGAACTATTTTTCCTGATCTTCAGCATATAAAATATTCCACAAAATCCTCCAGCTCAATTTTAATGGCGGTAAAATTAATCAACTTATGCTAAGTTAAACCCATTGATGAGAATTTTGTTCAAGAAAAAATTACAGATCCCTCTGATTTTTTTATTAATCTGCTAACCAATGAAAAAAGGCCCCAGCGAATATGCCACAATACAGGCAGACTTCACTAATTAACCAACAGTCTATAAAAATCAGGTTTAATGCAATAATTTTAATTTTTCAAATATTGCCTGTACTTGCGATAATAATAGTACATCCTGCGGTACTGAAGAGGAGTGAAAACACATTTGCAGTTGTCCTGTGAATCCGACATGATGTTCGCAACAGTGGGCACATAATACTTGCCATTCGAATCCTTCGCAGAACCTGTATAGGTGCAGGTACTGTCAACCTGCAAGTATAAATTCGGATCGGCATAAGTATCGCAAATAAAATCACCGCTTTTGTCACAGTTCTTTTCGCTTACCTGCTCAATGCCTCCTACGGTATCATGCGTAGCAAGCAATCCCATAAAATGCCCCAGCATGGTGGTCAGATACTTGCCGCTTGCATATTCTTTGTCCAAAAAGATCACATTACTGTCCTTATAAACCGGGAAATAGGTGAATCCATAAGTTGTCCGCCCGGGTGTTGATGTTTTATAAGTTCCCAAGTTGATTGAATCGACCAGAAAGAGGTTCACATGGTCGGCCAGCCGATATAAGGTTAAAAGCTCTGTTTTGTTAGAATTATATGTGACATAAGAGTAATTATAATCATTGACGTAATTTACTGAATCTATAAAAAACTGAATACCAATATTTTTAAAGAAACTATTGGCTACATTCAGGCTGTTTTCTATATTTCCAACGCTTACCCCTGCTTCTCCCTTTATATTTCTTACAATATTCAGGCGCAAAGGGATTTTTGCAATGGAATCCGTGGTATTCAGATCAAAAGAAAAGGCATTTTCATCGGTGTAATTATTAATAATTTCATTGATGTAGACCTTTGTACCCTTAACGCCATCGGGTAAGGTTGTCACCTGAGCATAAGAACTGTATTGGCATACACCAAGAATAAAGATGAAAAGACCAGATTTTATCCTATTCATAATCATATATTTTCGAAATTATCGTTTTAACATTCTTTATTGACTATAACAATTGATCCATCACTCATCATTTTTCTGATTGGAAATATCTCCGACAATTTTAATTTCCGTTCTTCGGTTTAATTGCCGGCCGGCCGGATTATCCGAACCATCGGAATTTGTATTCGGTGCAATCGGTATACTCATTCCATATCCTTTTGCTATCAGCCTTTCGCGAGCAATGCCTTTGGAAACGATATAATTCACAACATTATCAGCACGTTTTTGCGATAAAGTCATGTTATAAAGTTCAGTGCCCATATTATCGGTATGCGAACCGATTTCAACAATCGCGTTTGGGAATAATTTGAAAAGAGGGATCAGGGTTGAATCTATGGCACGCATGGCCGAATCCGAAAGCTTGAACTGATCATAATCATAATAAATATTGGCCCTGAAATCGAGTTTAGGTACGTAATTAATCTGGGTTGTTTCAATATTTACCGTATCAGAGCAGCTTACGCCAAACGTGCTGACCTTCACCTTTTTCTCGAAATAGCCGTAATTCTTGACTAAAATCTGATAATGTTTATTACGCTGCAGATCAAAATGGTACCTTCCATCCTGCCCTGTAGTTGTTTTTGAAATCAGGATTTCATCGCCATCTTTCTCACCGGCCAAGTACAATTCAACAGGCACATCGGACAAAGCAATGTTACTTTCAGGATATTGTATTCCAAGGTGATACTTTTCATTAAGTTTTTTAAACAAATCGGAATTTACTGAATTTTTAACCAATCCGCCGGAATATAAGCTTGTACACTCATTGATTTTAAAGGTGAAAATATCATCGCAACAGTTCCCGTTGCCAAAAGTCATGGAACCGGGACGATTTGAAGTGAAAAAACCTTCCTTATTGCTTTTCAAAATTGAAAAATAATAATCGTCATAAGACGAATTGATGGGTTTGGGTAAAGGAACTGCCTCTGTCCATTTTCTCTCCGAACCTGTAGCTTTATAAATGTCAAAGCCGCCAAAGCCGGTTTTCTGCCCTTTCGAACTGAAATAAAGTGTCCGGGTGGACAAATCGTAATATGGACAGCAGTCATCCCCTATAGTATTCACCCCTTTTGATGCATTCTGAGGAACCTTATAGGTGTTGGTTTTAGGATTATATTCGCTGTACCATATATCTAAACCGCCTTTGCCTCCGGGCCTGTTTGAAACAAAATACAAAACTTCGTGGCCGGTTCTCAGGTTTTTACCAAGAGCCGGCTGGGTGCTGGTATAATTTTCATCATTTACCGGATAGGGAAGCTTCTCGGGGGTTCCCCATTTTTCCCCCTCCAAATGGCTGACATAAATCTCGCAGACATCGACATTCTGCCAGTTTTTCCGCATACGCGTGAAATACAGGCGCTGGCCATCTTCCGAAATAATAGCATTGCCAGTATTATACCCGGGATCATCCACCTCTCCCTGCAATAAACCTGCAGATTTCCAGTGGCCGTCAGTCCTTACTGCCTTATAAATCTGCCGCACCGGATTTACCGTTCTGGAATCAGCATAAGTTGCCCCATAAATAATCGTATTTTCATCAACCGGGAAAGGGGCAAAATCTATATTATCATGATTGATAGCCGCACCGGGATTCGAAACAGTTACAGCCCCGTCCAACTCCTGATTGGCTTTGGCCCAGGTTGCGCTTTCCAGATAAATCGCGGCCAGTTTGCGGAAATTATTTTTATCATTATTGTTCCTGTAATATTTCCTGAACTTTGTAAGTGCATCAACCGCATCGTCATATTTTTCAAGGTTCATGCTTACCACTCCCTTAAAATAATAGGCCAGAGGATATTTCCATTTTTTCTGAATGAGGACTGAATCGAAATATTGTTTGGCATTGGCATAATCCCTGACATTGAAGTATAAAGTTGCCAGCCTGTACGCCACTTTTGGGTCTTTCTTTTTCAGAAACAGATAGCGGTTGTAATAATCAATCGCATTATAAATATCTTTCTTCCTGTCGAACCTGAGCGCTTTTGTCTTATACTCTGTTATTGAATCCTTCGGCGAGGCCTGTGCAAAAATATAAACCGAATGTATGAGCATAAATGCAGCAACCCATAAAAAATATTTATCAAAACTCTTTATAACTTTATATTTCAAGTAATTGTTATTCATCGAAAGATAAATTATTAATTAATAAATATAACAAGGTTCCTTAACAGCCTTTTTTGATTGATTGCCAATAAATACCAATGATATTTCAAAAGCCCCGTTTAATGAAGTGGATTTCGACAAAGGAGATACATTGATATCATAACTAAGGCCCAGATCAAACCCGGAAAATTTGATCCCCCCGCCAAAAATCATCGCATCAACATCGCTGAGCGGATTCAGCCTGAACATATTGATCGCATAAACTCCTTTAACCGGACCTAACAAATCCTTAAGCTTATATTCTTCGGTACTACCCAAAAGAAACTCGCTAACTCCCGGAGTGGAACTAAACAGCAGGCAGGGAGTAATGTCCCACTGACTGCTTACCGGAACAACCACCTGCCCGTTGAAAGTCACTTTCATCGGCAAACGCGAAGTTTGTGAAGAAGTTGAAAAGGTAACCACAGGCCTTAATATATGGCTGACGGATAAACCCGCCGAGGGTAAAATGTTTCGGATAAGCGTACGCCAGAAGATGCCTATATTCAGGTCAAAATAATGCAGATTACCGGTTAAATCGCTTTCCGAACTGGGAAGTTGCGAATTAAACTGTGAAGTCACCTGGTCGAACTGGTTCCCAAAAGTTAAAGAGTTCATGTTAAATGACTTAAAACCAACGCCAGGCTGGAGCCCAAAGCTAAACTGATTGTTGTTGATTATTTTGGAATAACTCAATGAAAGTAAAAATTCATTGGCCGTTAAATTATATGCAGACGACTGATCGTGGATAATGAGCCCGCCAAGTCCAAAGGACTGGCCAGAAATGGAAAGCTTCTGATCGAGCGAAGTATAAAAAGTTTTATAAGGCTCCCCTACTTTTGCCCATTGATTCCTGTAATTATTGGCAAACCTGAGATTATCCCCTGACATTCCCGTATTAGCCGGATTGGTCATTAATGGAGTGGTGAAAAATTGCGAGAAATGCATGTCCTGTGCTTTTATACTTAATCCCGGAATAAAAGAAACAGCCAGGGTGAATATCCAGAAGTTGGTTTTTATATTTTTTAAATGACTGGTCATAGGTTTACATCATTTTATAATTTATTCTACTTCAATAACAGGAAGGTCCCTTTTTTCTCGAACTTATAGCCGCTGTTTGTTACAGCTTTAACATAATAAATATAGGTGTCAATATTTTGCAGGTGCCCGTCTACTTTGCCATCCCACCCCTGAGCGACATCCGTAGTAGAGAACACCACTTTACCCCAGCGGTCGAATATTTTCAGATCAAAATCCTTTATATTTTTAGACTCAAATTTGAAAACATCATTGTTTGAGTCGCCATTAGGTGTAAAGGCAGAAGGAGCTTCCAGATATGCATCATTAACAACCTTTATATTGAAATCCTCCATGAAATCGACACAACTGTTTGAAATCTCCACCTGATAAGTCACATTCTTAGTTGGCGATACACTGGGACTGCTGCAATGAAGGCAGGATATATTATAATTTGGAGACCAGGCATAATTAACCCCGGAGGTATCCACCGTCAGGATTAATTTTATGGCCTGCCCCAAACTGATTGTAGTATCACCCTGTGGGATCCGGGAATAATTCAGGGAATTGACATAAATCTTTTTCTTAGCTGTTGCAGAACAGCCATTCGCATCCGTTACTACAGCTGTATAAGTTGTGGTAGAAGAAGGACTTGCCGTAACATTGAACGATGAAGTGCTGCTGAGCCCGGTTGACGGGGTCCATTTGATGTTCCAACCCGATGAATCCCTGGCAGAAAGTGATATAGAGCTTTGCCCCTTGCACATCACAGTGTCTCCTGAGATAGAAGCAACAGGTGTTGTAACATTTATATAATTCTTTTTTGTAACCGTTTTACGACAGCCATTTTCAGAAGCAGTAAGCGATACAGTGTATTTTCCGGTTTTACTGTAAAGGTTGCTGTTATTATTCTGCGATGAATTCCCATTACCAAAATTCCAATATAAGTTAGTAACAGGATCGACTGGTGTGAAAGTCACTGTAGCTCCCGGGCAAACACCGGTTTTATCTGCTGTGAAATCACAGTTTATACCCCTGAGGGTAATGTCGGGTAAGGAATAACTTGCCTTGCACTTATGGATATCATAAACCATCAGTGTGGGTTGAAAAACCGTATCAACCGTACTTGTAAAATAATGTGAAAAAGGATTTGAATTTGTTAAGGTATCTTTGATTCCATCCTTAAAATCCCAGATCCATTTAACAACAGTACTATCTGTGGATGTACTGGTAAATTTAACCTTCAGTGTATCCACACAGCCGGTCGTTGTATCAGGCGAAAAACTTGCTGACGGCTTGAATACATATACATATCTTTTGGTCGAATCGATACAGCCATTGTCGGCAACAGCCGTCAGCAACAGTTTATATTTTCCTTTCTTGTTGTATATGTGGTTGTATGTTGTAAGATAGGTTCTACGGGTTTGCGAGCCATCACCAAAATCCCATAAAAAACCTTCATTATAACAAGTATTTATATAATCCTTGGAAGTAGAAGCATCAAGTTTAGCCGAATCCCCCACACATAAGATGGTATCCTTGATGGTATAATTGGCTTTTATTCCCCTGACTTTCACAACATGAGTCCTGGTCAGGCTGCAACCAGAAGAGTACTCCTTAGCCATCAGCTTTACCTTATAATCTCCGCTTTTGGGGAAAGTATATTTTAAAGTATCCACATTTTTAAAACTTGCGGTATCCACATTCCAGAAAAGGGAATCAGCCGGTTTTATATTTGATTTAAAATGGTAAACCATTGAACTGTCGCAAGAAAAGGATTGAAGAAAATTTCCTGCAGGGCCCTTGATTTTAAAAATTGCTTTCTTGGTGGTATCTGAAAAGCAGCCATTATAGCCTATCTCCAGACTGACATTTTTCACCCCTGTGGTATCGGAATAAATGGTAACAGAAGTATCGGGTTTGGAAGTAAAACTATAGTCAAAAAGATTAGGAGACCTGAAATGCCAGATATTTACAAAAGAATCTTTGTTCGACCAACTCTTGATGTGAATTTTTCCTTCATTACAAACAGTTGAATCAACCTGAAAATCAGGAATCAGCTTTTCGCCCACGACAACTTTAATCGTACGGGAGGTATCCGTACATCCATTACTGGATATTATTTCGGAAATGTAATATTCGCCAGGGTTTTTAAAATTATACCTGACCAGGGTCGAATCCAGAGGAGGAATAGTGTCTGCCCCTAATTTAAAAATACGTTTATCAATAGTATAGGGCGATCTGCTGCTATCGGCAAAACTAACCAGCAATGGAGCACAACCCGACATCATATCAGGCATAAACCGGGCTACAGGCAACAAAACGACAACCTCCTTTGTGATTGAATCCTGGCAGCCAATGCTGTCGGTGACAACCAGTTTAACAGGCACCTTTACCTTATTGATGTCATGATTATAAAGTTGCTCGTAAGTCTTGGAAGTAATATCGATGACATAAGAAGTATCCTTCCCCAGGGAAGAAAAAAGTTTATTTGAAGCATACCAGGCATAGCCAACAGCATTTTTTGAATTATTTTTAAGATTCACCAGGTGGGATTTTGAAGCGCAGTAAAATGAGGTATCCTGGGTGGTGAAATTTGCCGTTGGCCCCTGAAAAAAAGTCAAAACAACGCTTGTGTCTTTCTGGCTGGTTCCGTCAGAAACCGTAAGCTTAAC
>JAUZOH010000090.1 GCA_030706565.1 Bacteroidota bacterium
CGGATATGGCCAATGGCCCTACACCGTGTCCGATAAAAACACGATCAATGATGTTGTACAATGACGATGCGGCAGTTGCAATGATAGCCGGAAGGGAATATTGAAGTAAAAGCTTTCCTGTTTTTTCTTGTCCTAATGCTTCTGTGATTTCTGAATTTGCCATATATAATGAAGCTCAAATAAAATTGTGTCCTGAATCTGTTTTTGCAAAAGAATTATGAGGATAATCAAGGATTGCAGCCTATCACATATAACCTGTATTAAAAAGAAAAGGTTGAAAGTTTTTCAACTTTCAACCTTTTCTGGCGGTCTGGACGAGATTCGAACTCGCGACCCCATGCGTGACAGGCATGTATTCTAACCAGCTGAACTACCAGACCATTTGTTTTTTTTGATGGCACAAAGATAATGGTTTTTTTATTCAGTGCAAATAAACCTTTCTTTTTTATCAAAGATTTTATTTCTCTTTTCTGAAAAAACTGAAATGAACTGCCCCATATTTCCTGGTTTCCACGTAATTGGGATGATTTTTGAAATCCACCTGTTTGGAATGTTCTACAATTAACCAGCCACTTTTTCCCAGCATATCGTGTGCGAAAATCAAGTCGGGGATGGTTTTTACCTCTTCCATGTCATAGGGAGGGTCTGCAAAAATGATATCATAATTTACCTGACAGCGTTTGATAAAGGTAAAGGCATTCTCCTTAAATATCCGGATAACCTTGAAGTCGAGTTCTTGTACGGTTTTACGGATAAAAGACGCATATCTCTCGTTTATTTCCACTGCATCAATTGCTATTGCTCCTCTGGAGGCAAACTCATAACTGATTCCTCCTGTGCCGGCAAAAAGATCCAATATCCTTAGATTTTCAAAATCAAAATAATTGTTCAGGATATCAAAAAGGGCTTCTTTTGCAAAATCGGTAGTGGGACGTGCTTCAAAACTCCTGTCTGCCTTTAAAATTCGACCTTTGTGTGAGCCGCTGATTATACGCATGTATATAAGTTTAATAAATTCAGAAAAATATAGGGGTCAAATTTTTTAAATGTGTAACTGTAAATGAATTGATCTCCCGGCTTATCAAATCGAATATCTCGTATGTACTTTGTGAGCAGGTTAAAAACCGGTGAATTTTTCGAAATATCCCCTGAAAGTACAACTGCTACTTCTTCCGGATTCATGTTAAACCTTTTGTAAATATTCATCAGGTGATAGATCACATCATTGCCATTTTGAAAGGGAAAACAATTATATAATTTCAACTTGTTCATGTTTAGAACGGTGATGTCGAAAAAGCCGGACTGAAAATTAATATATACTTTGGGCCTGAAGATCCATTTGTTCTTTTCAAAGACATTATCTATAAAAGGTATGCTTTGCTGGAAAAATTCAGCATTGGGAAATTTTTCAAGTATAAGTTGTTTCCAGGCAGAAGGCATGGCAAAAATTGCATAGGCATCCATACCTTTCAGTCTTTTATAGAGTACCTCATCCGATTTTTCAACGATATGGCTGATACTTAAGCAGACTGCAGCATTTTCTTCGTTAAAAAGGGCGGCAGGTACCAGGGTGATCCTGGGGGTAGTCATTATAAAATATACCGATTTGAATTTTTTGCCCAGCAACTCTTCTGCATTGAAGATATGGCGAATTTCGTTTAGGGCTTCCTCCTGGGAGATACCCTGCGAAAAGTTGAAATGCTTAAGTACAATATATTTGGCTCTTATCAAATCCAATACACAAAACGAAAATCCGTCTGGGTTTGCTTGAATAGACAAATGGTAAGACAATGATGCGTTAACATCAAGGGTCTCGTCCAAAGCTGAAATGTTTTGCATAATTTTTATTGAATTATTTCAAAGCAGTAATTAGCTCGGGTTTATAAAATTCCTTGCACAAAATTAACGATTATTAAAACGTTCTGAAACAATGTTGAACGTTGAAAATGGTTTCAGATTCTGCTTTTTACAAATTTATTAAAAATATAATTATTCACAGTATCTTTATAGTTTATTGTAGAGCTATGTTACAGGATCACATCGTCAATACTATCCGAAAGGAACTGAACCATATTCCCACTTTTTGCCAGGGAAATCTTATTACAGCTTTATCTGAATTTATGCTTTCTGAAAAGGGAAAAGAGATACTGCTGGTCAAAGGGTATGCAGGTACAGGGAAGACTACGGTAATCAGTGCTTTTGTCCGGACCTTGCAGGAAATGAAACAAAGGTCCATTTTATTGGCACCAACGGGAAGGGCTGCAAAAGTTTTTGCTTCCTATTCCGGTACTTCGGCTTATACCATTCATAAAAAAATATACCGGCAGAAAAATATGGAAGACGGTTCGGGCATTTTTGACCTGGACAAGAATTTCCATTCCCATACCTTTTTTATTGTTGATGAAGCTTCCATGATATCAAACCAAGGAGGCGAAAGTTCGGCTTTTGGCAGTGGCCGTTTACTTGACGATCTGATAGAATATGTGAACAACGGATTGGGTTGTAAGCTTATTTTGGTCGGGGATACCGCACAGCTGCCTCCTGTAGGACTTGATATCAGCCCGGCACTGGATAAAAAGGTTTTGGAGGGCTATGGTTTTGATGTAAAAGAAATAGTTTTGAATGAGGTTGTCCGTCAATCTGAGGAGTCGGGAATTTTATTCAATGCTACCCGGATTCGAGGCAACATTACCACACGGAACAAAGATCTGCCTAAAATTATTACCACCGGTTTTGAGGATGTGAGCAGGGTAAGTGGTGCAGACCTGATTGAAACTCTTTCTGATGCTTACAGCAAATATGGCATGGATCAAACCATTGTCGTCAACCGTTCCAATAAACGTGCAAATTTATACAACCGGGGTATCCGAAATCAGATTCTTGCCAGGGAAGAGGAGTTGTCTATAGGAGATATGTTGATGGTTGTTAAGAATAATTATTATTGGCTTCAGGATAATGAGGAGGTTAATTTTATTGCCAATGGCGACATTGCCCAGATAATCCGGATAAAAAAATATGAAGAACTTTATGATTTCCATTTCGCCGATGTGACGCTGAAATTTACCGATTATGCTAATTTGGAAATTGATACAAAAATTATGCTTGATACCCTTTCCCTCGAATCAGCTTCATTATCGGGCGAAGCCAATAAAAAGTTCTTTTATTCAGTGCTGGAGGATTATGCAAATATCCCCAATCACCGCAAAAAAATAAAAATGGTCAGGGAGAATCCTTTTTTTAATGCCCTGCAGGTAAAGTTTGCTTATGCCGTTACCTGCCATAAGGCCCAGGGTGGACAATGGAAGGCCGTGTTTATTGATCAGGGTTGGTTTGATGAAAATGCCGTGGATATTGAATATTTACGCTGGCTGTATACTGCCTTTACTCGCCCTACCGAAAAACTGTACCTGGTCAATTTTAAGGATGAACTTTTTGAAGGGAATATGTCCGGTGGAAAATAAAAATAGCACCAATTTTTGGTGCTATTTGATTGAAATAATGTATAGGATTATTTTATGGCAGGCTGTTTTTAAAATTCTGATAATTTGTGTTATCATGTGATGTTCCTGTCAAACTTCCATTTGCCTTCCAGACACTTTCTATATTTGAAACCCGTTTCGCATCTGAAGGATGGGTGCTCAGGAAGGGTAGCAAATTATAAATGGATTGAGAATTATTGCCTTCCGCTGTCATCTTCGTGAAGAAATCCTCCAATGCCCGAGGATTGTAATAATTTGTTGCCCCCAGGTAAATAACAGAATATTCATCGGCTTCATATTCATCACTTTGGCTGAATTGAAGGCCTGTTACAGTTCCTGCAAGTTGTGCGGTAATTTGTGCCAATTCACTGGGATTTGAACCTAATAAAATGGAAAGGAGCAGGTCTATTCCATATTGCTTGGTCATTTGTTTGGTCGAATGCCTGCGGGCTGCATGTGCCATTTCATGAGCAAGGACTCCTGCGAATTCATCTTCATTGTCCAGGAATTTAATGATTCCGCTGTATACATAAATATTCCCTCCCGGAGTACAAAATGCATTGAGGGTGGTGTCATCTTTAATGATGTGGATATCCCAGTTGAAATCTGTAGCATGTTCTACTTTCCCTGTACTAAGAATCCTTTGTTTGATTTGTTCCAGATAACTATAAGCTGCAGGATATTGGGTTTTATCCAAAAGGGGATAAGAGCCGGGATTAGAAGAAATCTGCAGATTTACAGTATCTCCAAATGCTTTGTCCTGCTCAATTGTAAATAAATTGATGCCGCCACCTTTACTGCAACTGATCATCCCTGTTGCAACTGTAGCCAGTATCAACCAAAAAAATTTGACTTTTTTCATTTTAATAAATATTTGTTCTGTTAAAATATTTGATTTTTTATTTCTTATCTCTTATTCCGTATCAAGGTAGAAGATATTTTAATTTGTGCTCCATGGGATACAAAATTAAGCCAAAAAATTCTTATATTACATGACTCTTTGAATAAAAGAGTTAATTTTACCCCGGTTCTGTATTTATAGAAAATAGCAGAAATTCCAGTCAGGGGGTTAAATTTCAAAAGTTAAACAATTAAATATAACAGAATGTCACGTTTTTCAAGAATTAATGTAGCCACAGAGATGGCCAGAACGGGAATGGTCCCGGTATTTTATCATTCGGATGTGGATGTATGCAAAAAAGTTTTAAAAGCTTGTTATGATGGTGGAGTGAGGGTGTTTGAATTTACCAACCGGGGCGATTTTGCTCATGAGGTATTTTCCGAACTTAATAAATACGCCATTAAGGAACTTCCTGAACTGATCCTTGGCGTGGGTTCTGTTATTGATGCGGCAACAGCTTCTTTGTACATGCAGTTGGGCACAAATTTCGTTGTTTCGCCTGTTTTAAAAGAAGAAATGGCTGTCGTATGCAACCGGCGAAAAATCCTGTGGTGTCCCGGTTGTGGATCAGTAACTGAAATTTCAAGGGCTGAGGAACTGGGAGCAGAAATTGTTAAAATATTCCCTGCTTCTCAGGTGGGTGGCCCAAAATTTGTTGCTGCGGTTAAAGGCCCGATGCCCTGGACCAGCATAATGCCTACCGGAGGGGTTGAACCTACGGAGGAAAATTTAAAAGCCTGGTTTGACGCCGGAGTGGTTTGCGTCGGAATGGGTTCTAAGTTGATCACCAAAGACCTGATTGCTAAAGGGGAGTTTGAAAAGTTGGCCGTTGACGTGAAGAAAGCCATTGAGTTGATACAAAAATTAAAAGCGAAATAAAACCTATTTTAATTGAGGACAAATGCTTGAATTGTCCTCGGTATTTTTTAAGGTCGGAAACTGATTTGATTTTTTATTTAATAATTATATGATATCTAGTTTTATTATATATCTGTCATCCTTGTTGGGATCGGTTTTTGCTTTTAAAAAAGCAAGACTTCATTTCAGGCATGGTCAATATTTGTATGCTTTTTTGTTGCTTATAGCCGGAATAGTTGCAGTATTTTCATTTGTTAGTAATAAAGCAGATAAAATATATGCCCAGTCCGTCAACTCAGTTATGTTTGAACCCAACAAGCCTTTAGGAATCGGTAAGGGGATTTTCCCCGGAAGGGTGGTTTGGGTTTTCGATCCCAAAGTGGCCAACTGGGATGGGGGGAAGGATTGCTGGTGGACTGAGGAAAATCTTTCCCAGTCAGAAATTATCAGAATGCTGAATGTGTCGCTTACTTCATTAACTGGCCAGAAGGATGAAATTAAAGCTTGGGACAAACTTTTCAGGCATTTTAATTTAACTAAGAAAGGTATCAATCAGGGTTATAGGAAAGATCAGAAAATTGCAATAAAAATAAACCAGAATAATACCCTAAGGCATAAGGACACTTGTGGGCTTAATGCATCTCCACAAATGGTCTATGCTCTTTTGTTAAGTCTGACCAAAGCGGCGGGTGTTCCTCAAAAGAATATTACGGTTTTCGATGCGAGCAGATTCATAAGTGATAATATTTTTAACAAATGCCATAAAGCATTTCCTGAAGTTTTATTCGTGGATAATGTTGGGGGTGAGGGAAGAATTAAAGCTACTTATGTCGACAATGCTATCCCTTATTCAATGGATAATGGCCAATTGGCAAATGGACTTGCATCTTGCGCGGTGGAAGCCGATTATCTGATCGATATGGCTTTACTGAAAGGCCATATAGGGCAAGGTGTTACGCTTTGCGCAAAGAATTTTTATGGAGCTACAAGTATAAACTGGAACTATAGAAAAAATGCCCATAATAATTTTAATCCCGAACGGTCTGGAAAACCGCACTATATGACTTTTGTCGATTTCCTGGGTCACAAGGATCTGGGTGGGAAAACTTTGCTTTTTATGATTGATGGTATATACGGTGCAAGATCTCAGGACGGTCCTCCTTTAATTAAGGATAAATGGAAGATGGAGCCATTTAATGGCCGCTGGCCTTCAAGTCTTTTTGTTTCCCAGGATGGGGTTGCCATTGATGCCGTAGGTATTGATTTCTTACGTTCTGAATGGCCTGATTTACGCGATCTTTCTTATTGCGATCAATATCTGAAGGAAGCAGCTCTTGCTGATAATCCGCCGTCAAAGACGGTTTATGATCCTGAACGCGATCACATTGCCTGTAAAAGTTTGGGCGTTATGGAGCATTGGAATAATTCGAAAGAAAAAAAGTATAGTAGAAATCTCGGCAAAAAAATGGGCATAGAATTGGTATTTAAACCTATCCACCTAAAGTAAACTGTAAAAAAATTTAAGGCTTTATTTTAATTAGATATTGTTAACACCTTAAATAATGAAGAAGGGATATTATTTGATTTTATTTATCTTGTTCTTTATTGTTCTGCTTCCCAAAGCAGCAGCCCAGAATGTTGACAAAATCCAGAAGACTCGTATCCTTTTTGTCTTCGATGCTTCCGAAAGCATGACCGGTTTATGGGAAAAGCATGTCAAAATTGATCTTGCCCGTAGTGTTTTATTGCATTTCGTGGATAGTCTCGAAAAATTGCCCAATGTGGAAATGGCGCTTAGGGTTTATGGCCACACGAGCCCTGTAAATCCTCAAAATTGTTTTGATACGAGACTTGAAGTCCCTTTTGCTCCCAATAATGCTTTGAGAATACGCCAGAGGCTCAATTCCATTAAGCCCAAAGGTACTACGCCCATTGCCTTTTCTTTGAAAAAATGTGTCAACGACTTTTCGCCCTGTACAAATTGCCGGAATATTGTCATATTAATTACTGATGGTATTGAAGCCTGTGATGGCGATCCTTGTGCAGCTTCGCTTGAATTGCAAAAAAATGGGATAATTCTGAAGCCATTTATTTTGGGAATAGGAATTGATGAAAATTTTACTAAATCATTCGATTGCATCGGTAAATATTTTGATGTGATCAAGGAAGAAAATTTTCAGAGTACCCTGGATGTGATAATTAATCAGGCATTAAACCGCTCTTCGGCCCAGGTGAATTTGCTTGATAAAAATGGAAATCCTACGGAAACCAATGTGAATATGACCTTCTTTGACCGCAAGACAGGGAAAGTAAAATATAATTATGTTCATACCATTAACAGCAAGGGGAATCCGGATACCTTACTTATAGATCCCAATACCGCCTACCGCATCAGGATTAATTCCATTCCGCCGGTCTACATTGACAGTGCAAAAATGACCCTGGGCAGACACAATATTTTTGCTTCTGATTTATCTCAAGGTTATCTCCTGGTTACATCCCGCGATAACAGTGTTTACAGGGAAACCCAGGTTATAGTCCGGAAGTCGGGAAATTCCAGTACGCTAAACGTACAGAAGATTAATGAAAAAGAAAAATATCTGTCCGGCAAATATTCTCTCGAAGTCCTTACTCTTCCCAGAATTATTGTAAATGACGTGGATATTAAAGAAGCACATACTACTACTGTTGAAATCCCCCGGCCTGGCATGGTAAATTTGTTGAGAAATGCTCCCGGTTTCGGCAGCCTTTATCTTCGTAAGGATAATGATTTGCAATGGGTGACTAATCTTGACCAGGATTCAGGAAATACAACCTTACTCCTTCAGCCTGGAAGCTATACAGTAATCTTTAGATCTTTGAATGCCAGGAAAAGTATATATACTATTTCTAGAAATTTTGAGTTAAATCAAGGGAGTGCTAAAACAATTGAATTGTATTAAAGCCACTGGCTGATTTACTAAATTTTTTTCTGTATTTGTAAAAAAATAAATCTATTATTTGTAAATAATTGATAATGAGCAAGATACATATTAATTAAAAATTAAAAAATTGAATGATGGCCAATTCCCTGTTTACAGGATTGGGTTATTATTTTTAAATTTGCCTGCTTTTATCTCAGGCAGAGGTTTTGAATGACTTAATGAATCCCTAATGTCCGACAATAACGACAAAGAACTATTAAGACTTTTCCGAAGCTCAGAGAACAGAAACTACGCGTTCAACATGATTGTCCGTAAGTACCAGGAAAGGCTTTACTGGCACATCCGGAAAATGGTTTTGGATCATGATGATGCCAATGATCTTCTTCAAAATACTTTTATTAAGGCATGGAAAGGACTTGATAATTTCAGAGAAGATGCGGAGCTTTTTACCTGGTTATACAGAATTGCGACAAATGAAACACTTACTTTTTTGAAGCAAAAACGGAACAAATTTTTATTGCCTATTGTTGATGTTGAAAAGGAGCTGGAGCAAACCCTGGAAAGTGATCAATATTTTGATGGCAACGAATTACAGAAGAAGGTTCAGAAAGCTATTCTTACTCTGCCGGCTAAACAAAGATTAATTTTCAATATGAAATATTTTGATGATATGAAGTATGAAGAAATCGCTGAGGTTCTGGGTACCAGTGTGGGGGCATTAAAAGCAAGTTTCCATCTTGCTACCAAAAAGATACAAAAATACATAGAGAATAATTAAACCTTTTTTATCTTGAGCAGTCCAATTAACAAAAAAAAATGACTAAGGCAAACGATATATTGAAAGAGCTTGATAAGATGAAGAAGACATCTCCTTTCAAGGTGCCTGAAAATTACTTTGATCAATTTCCTTTGCTTCTTCAGGAAAAGTTAGAGAAGAAGCAGAAAACGGAGGGTTGGGGATATAAATTTTATCGAATTCTCAAATCACATTTGGCCCTTGATTCATCGATTGCCGGGATATTGGTAATCGGATTCATTGGTTATAAGTTGTTTTCTCCTACTGTCGAAAAAAATCAACTGACCCCTTCTGAAAAAAAACAAGCCATTGATTATGAGGTATATAGCACTGATTGTGGAACAATAATAGACAATATGGATCATTCAAAAAATATTGAAATTAAAGGAAGTGACAATTCAGCTGAAAAAAGTGATGAAATTATTGAATATCTGGTGGGAGAGAATGTTGAAACCGCTACTTTAGCTGAGCAATTATAAATAAAGTTATGAATAAAAAATTCTTTAACTTACTTTTTATCTTTATATTTTGGGGTATCGCAATGACTTACGGCCAAGTCCGTAAACCCTGGGCTGAAAAAATTTATTCTCAGAAAGTTTCATTTTTCACCCAAAAAATCGGTTTAACCCCTGAAGAAGCTCAGGTGTTTTGGCCAGTATATAATGAATACCAGTTGAAACATGACAGAATAGTTGAATCGAAAAAGCAGATTCTTGCCTATTATAATCGAAATCAAAAGAAATTATCGGATAAGGAAATTGAAAATATTCTGGACAAATATATACATCTGGAACATCAACAGGCAAACCTTCAATCTGAATATTATAAGAAGTATAAAGCTATTCTGCCGATTGAAAAAGTAGCCCGTTTATACCAATCAGAAATTCAATTTAAGGGGATGTTACTCCGGCAAATCAAAAACAAATAGTTTGTTAAAATATTGCTTTCAATATTTTTAACCTTGATCTTTTCCCTTTTTATTTTGAAATTTTGGAAATTAATTGTTCGGGGGTAACTTTTATCTGTTCCCCTGTTTTCATGTTCTTTAATGTAATCAGGCCTTCATTTATTTCATTTTCGCCAACCAATGCCACAAATGAGATATTTTTATTGTCAGCATAGCTCATTTGCTTTTTCATTTTTGCTGCTTCTGGATATATTTCGGCACTGACACCTGCTTCCCGGACTTTTTTGAGTAAGGGCAGGCAATGTGCCTCTTCGTTTTTGCCGAAATTTGTAAAGAGTATTTTGGTCGAAGCGATGGCATTTTTTGGGTATGCATCCAGCTGGTTAAGTACATCGAAGATACGGTCGGCCCCAAAGGAAATTCCTACTCCCGACACATTCTCCAAACCAAAAATGCCGGTAAGGTTGTCGTAACGTCCTCCGCCACAAATACTGCCCATTTCCATATCCTTTGCCTTTACTTCAAATATGGCGCCGGTATAATAATTTAATCCCCTTGCCAGGGTGAGATCCAGTTGAACCTCTGTTTTTAAAGGCAGCTGTTGAATGTAATCAAGTATGGTTTGAACCTCTTCAATACCTTTCATTCCGATTGCTGAAGGCTGCAAGACCTCGGATAACCGGGCAAGTTTTTCGGCATTGTCGCCCGAAAGGCTGATGATGGGCTGCAACTGATCAACAGCCTGCTGGGATAATCCTTTGGATAAGAGTTCGCAGTTGACTTCTTCAAGTCCTATTTTTTCAAACTTGTCAATGGCAATGGTGATGTCAATAATTTTGTCCGATTCACCGATAATTTCAGCAATTCCTGAAAGTATTTTCCGGTTATTGATTTTGATCAGGGTATTTATCCCTAAATCGGCAAAAACCCTGTCTACCATTTGCATCAATTCTACCTCGTTGAGCAATGAATCGCTGCCAACCACATCGGCATCACATTGGTAAAATTCCCGGTAGCGGCCTTTCTGGGGTCGGTCGGCCCTCCAAACAGGTTGTATCTGGTAGCGTTTAAATGGAAATGAAATGTCATTGCGGTGCTGTACTACAAAACGTGCAAAAGGCACAGTCAGGTCATAACGTAATCCTTTTTCGCAAATCTGATTGGAAAACCTGAGCGAATTCCTGTTCTGGAAATCTTCATCACTTGCCTCCAAAAGGAAATCTCCTGAATTTAAAATCCTGAACAGCAATTTATCGCCTTCTTCACCATATTTGCCCATCAAAGTGGACAGGTTTTCCATCGCCGGGGTTTCAATGGGTTGAAAGCCAAAAAGCCGGAAAACATTTGAGATGGTATCGAAAATATAGTTGCGTTTCGCCATTTCCACCGGCGTAAAATCACGTGTACCTTTAGGTATCGAGGGTCGTTGTACAGACATAGTTTACTTATATAGAATATGGTGCAAAAATAATAAAAATGCTATTCCTTCTCTTCCATATCCTTTTCTTTTGTCTGATTGTAAACTGAAAATGTTGATTTTTAGTCCTATACCTTCCCTAATCAGTCTTCCCTATTGTTGGAAATTGTTTTAATAAAAAATTGTATCCTGATAACAAAAATAGTATATGAATCTTAAAAGATTGACAATATGGTTTTTATGGCTAGTTGCCAAGATGGGGTGAAATTTGAGTAATTATATTTTAATCCCTTAACTGTTTTTTTCGTTTTGATTTTTAATCTCTTCTTTTTTGATATTGTGTAAAGCATATTCAGTAGGTGACATTTTAAAATAATTGGTAAAACATGCTGTAAAATAAGAGGGTGAACTAAATCCGACTGTATAACAAATTTCCGATACGGTAAAAGCTTTATTGTCAAGCAGCTGGGCTGCATGTTTTAAGCGGATATTCCTGATGAATTCACTTGAAGACTGGTTCAACAAAGCTTTCAACTTGCGGTGCAGCGTGGTCCGGCTCATGCCTATGTCCTTACAGAGCAAATCACCATTATAATCCGTATTCGAAAGGTTTTCTTCAATATGTTTGATGGCCTTTTGTAAAAACTGTTCATCCGGAGAAGTTGCCACAACTTCTTTTACTTCAAAATTGATGCTTTTACTGAATTTTTCTTTAAGTTTTTCACGAAGCTCAATAAGCTTGGCAATTCTGACTTTCAGGTGCTGGGGATTGAATGGCTTGGGAATATAAGAATCCGCACCATTTTCAAGCCCAAGGATCCGGTTTTCAATTGAAGCTTTGGCCGTTAGCAAAATAATTGGGATATGGGAAGTGGTGATATCTGTTTTCAGTTTTTTGCACATTTCAATCCCGTCCATATTGGGCATCATTATGTCACTGATGATTACATCTGGCTGAAATTCAA
>JAUZOH010000091.1 GCA_030706565.1 Bacteroidota bacterium
AAAATATGATCAGTACTTTCCACAATTGATTCCCTTCCTTCTAACAAAATAATTACATTAAAACTCTGGTTTGTAATATGCTCTACAGGTTTTGAAAACAAATGCCGGCGAGTTTCAATAAATTCATCAGGATGTAAACCTGTCCTTTCTTCCAGCCAGCCATCCCCTTCCCCGATGTTCTCTACTTTTGACACCAGTTCATTCAGGCAATAATCAGTATCCCTTTGCCATTGTATCACATGAGAACCACGAGTAATGTTGATCGGGCGTGGTTTGCCGTCTAATCCCAGGCGTTTCCAATCCCATAATTTAAATGTAAAAATGTAGGGAGTTGCGCTGATTTCCAAAACCATGCAATTCTTCCCCGAACAATGAATGGTTCCGTTGGGGATAAGAAAATGATCATGTTTTTTAGCAGGGAAGCGGTTGATATATCGATCAGGGTCAAAATCTATTTTTCCCAATTGGGCATCATTCAGAACCTTAATCATACTCTCAGGATCAATTCCTTTCCTTAATCCCAGGAAAACGGTTGCATCTTCTTTGGCATCAAGGATATAATAACTTTCATCCTGTGTATACGTCATTCCAAAATTATCCCGAATATATTGAGTTGTAGGATGCACCTGCAAACTAAGGTTGCCTCCACCCATTGTATCAAGAAAATCAAACCGGATGGGAAATTCCTGTCCGAAACGGGATTCTACCGGTTCACCAAGTAATTCCCTGGTTTTAAAAAAGACAAGATTCACTGCCGGCAACTCAAAAATCTGTCCTGAGATCCTAAATAAAAGACTGTTCTCCTCAGGAACGCAATCAAAACACCAGGCAAAATTCGGCACATCTTTTTCCAAATTGCATACTTCTTTCATCCACTGTCCCCCCCAAGGTCCGGGATCGAAAAACGGGACAAGCCTGAATGGCTGTTTGACCGCCTTTTCCAATCCCAATTTCAGGGTATGGGCATCAATCATTTTAGGAGCATTTTCTTGAACGGTATCCAACCAATAATCCACCTGACCAAATATTCTTTTTTTATTTTGATCACAGACCCTCCAGTCCACAAAAAAACCGCGTTTGTACTGACATGCCGGGGATTCTTCCTTATTATCAAGGCCAATATTGCATATTTTATGCTTCCTTTGCCTCAACTGAAGTTCCCACCTTGACATATCTGCATAGATGATCATATCCGGATCCTTAATGATCAATGAAGAGGCTGTTCCATATATAATCACTAATCCTTTTACCTTATTGACTTCGCCTTGCAGTTCGACAACCTTCTCTTTATCAACAAAATCATTAAGCGTAAGCCTTGTCATATACCCGAATACCCTATCATCAGTGACATCCGGATAAGTTAAAGAGGCTATTTCGGATTCCGGACGAAAAATTTCCTTTGTGTTTATAAATAAGTAAGGATCAAGGCTATGAAATCCCTTTATTAATTCCTTGTCATTCACCCCTTGATAACATTCAACTAAAAGAATAAATTTCTCTTTATTTGAATCATTAATGTTTTTTCTCAAATGTCTGAGAATTTCCTTCCAACCCGACCAGATGGAACCTTCTACTGGAATAGAAGGGAATTTATCATAATTTGAACTATACATGATGAACTTATTTTATGCTATAATCTCCGCTAAAACTACTACTTTAAATTTTTAGCTTCAAATTTAAAAATTCCGGTTTCATTTAATCTTTATCTGGCTACTTTGAGGCGACCATCATTATTTTCTCAAAATCCAGGTTGTTTGAACTTTAATATTTTTATCCTTCATTCTTATAATCAAAGGATAAACATTCTTTTCATTATTCTTGGCCATAGAAATGATTCCAGGAGCTACCCCGGAAATAAGCTTGATTTTCCTTGCAGAATTAACTTTGATGATTACCCTTGCATCCTTAGTAGAAAATGTGAAATGTCCTTTCTGCTCTATCTCTTTAACCTGCCTGATGGATTTATAATTTTCAATAATGGAAGTATCCCTGTTCCCTCCAAAATTTAAGGAATCCGTCAAAATCAAAACATAATCATAAATATGTTCGGATGAGGAAGTGCAGATAAATTCATCTTTCAGTTTATTGTTTTTTAATGACAACTTTCTATGCATATCAACACCCGGATATGCTTTATTGGTATGGGTAATAATTGTCCCCCCACAATTTTCAGGTTTAAATAACCTAAGATCTCCCTCAGTTTTCCTTTGATCGCTTTGATCAACCACTATTGTATTATGTGCTATTGATTTTCTATACCAATTATTACAATCCGGAACGCCATAAGCAGGAGTTCCCAGATCCGGCAAAATTTCGGATTGATTACTGAAGATGCTGCAGGCTAATTTATCCGGATGTCCGTGAGCACCACCATCCGGCCCATATTTCTCAACTACGGTGGCATATTTCGACCGTAAAACCCCTACTCCAAAATCCGGGAATAAAAAACTCTTTAAATTCAAGGGCAATAGGTTGCCTTCAATATTCCTGCCATTAATTAAAGCTTCAGGAGAATTCCTCCGTATTTTAGCATAGCCATGGGATAATACCTTATATATTAGAGAATCCTTATACCTCAAAGCAGCTATTTCATACAAAGGTGCCTGAGCCAAAAGAGAAGTGCCGTACCACCCATCATTCAAGGACGGGAAAGTCAAATCAGGATATAACATTTGAATAGGCGATACAAACATTTTATATAATGTACTGTCGTACAAATTTATTTTTCTGCAGCGAACAGCCTCAGCAGTAAGCAGTATAGCCCTCAACGGATAAAAATGATATACGACTGAGCCTTCATTCCACCAGCCATCCTTATATACATTCTTATTCATCATGGCATGATATCCATAAAGCGGCTTTTCCAGCGCCACGTTGATCATACTGTCATTTTTCAATGCCACGCCCAAACTGGCAATTGCTCCATTATGCCAGACCTGCCAATTTCCCGGATGCTTTTGAGACATTAATAATTCAGCACAGGGCGTTAAATAATTCTTTTTGATAATATTTCGCTCGCTGTCGGTCATGGCAGAAGCGGCCACAGCATAAGCCCTTGAAACATCAATAGCCCAGACTGCCTCGTCCAGGCTCTGAGCAAACATTTTACCACTTAAAACAGAAGTCAGTTTCCGTTCCCGATTATGTTCAAGATACCCGGGATATTTCCGGGCATAATCAAGCAACAAATTTTTAATATTTGCAGCGTATTTATTGTCATTGGAAATTAGAAACAGGTACATGTTGGCCATAATAAAATCCAGATTTTTATTATGTACTAAACTTATCCATGCCCAGTCATAACGTTCAGTTCCCTGCCAATTTTTTTTACATACCGGGCAATAGTGTGATTTAGGGGAATTCCAGTCAAATAAAAACTGAACATTATGGATTGGACAATAATAATCATGAGTATAACCACCTTCCTCATTTGGAACATCCATAGGATAAGCCATGCGTTGATCAATAACTTTTTTTAAACTGTCAACAATAGATTTCCCCCAGGGTGTTTGAGCTGATTCCTTGATTGTATTGATGTCAGCCGGAGAATAGAAATAAAAATCAGAAGTTTGTTGGGCAAAAGTTTCCAAGGGTAACTGGAGAAACAACAACCAAGCGATTTTAAAAAAAATATTTTTCAACTTCATCTTACCAGTATTTTTAGAATTTGGTCATTGTTATACATTTACAATTAATAAATATTTCTAACCCTATTATAAATTGAACATCTTTACAGGTTGATTGATATAATCATAATGATTATTTTTTCTCCTGAATAATCATTGCGCAGCCACCACGTGGAAGTATATCAAGTCTTAACACCGATTTATTAGTGACTTCAATCTTGTTTATGTCCACATGGGTAGGTGTTTTAATTTTATCACCACCGTCGGTGTATAAGGTAAGGAGATAATTCTTGCCTGAATCAAGAAAATCCAAATGAACCTTCATCTTCCTTGCATCATTATTCGTAATGGCACCGACAAACCATATATTATCCTTTTTCCGGGCAACAGTAACAAATTCTCCTATTTGTCCATTTACAATTTTTGTATCACTCCAGGTTGTAGGTAAGTCATCAAAAAACCGCAATTCGGGTACATCCTTTACATCTTCCGGAGAATCATACCAGTACAAAAATTGCAAAGGGCTATAATCTATAACAGAAAGAGCCATTTGATGACATGAAGTATTAAGCAAAAAACGGGCATGAGGGTTCTTAGCCAATTCAGGTTTTAATTCTTTACGATGAAAATAACAGATAGTAGCATCTGCCGCGCCTGCAATAAAACGCGTAAATGGCAATGTCGTATTGGTTATGCCATCCGGGAATTCTTCATTCCCCCGTATTCCTTCTTGTGTCAGAAGATTTGGAAACGTTCTACTGAATCCGGTTGGCCGGTATTCATCATGAATATCAACCATTATATGACAATCAGCACATTTTCTAACAGCTTGGTGAAGCCATTTCGTCCATTGAAAAGAGCCGACATTTACAAAACCGAACTTTATTCCTGCAACACCCCATGATTGATATAAAGGGAGTATATCATCAAGATACTGTGACAACCCGGTTTGATTTACATATACCCACACCCCAACACCCTTATTTTTGGCGTAATTTACAACCTGAGGAATGTTTAAATCATTTATCTTGCACCTTTGCGGATCAACATCTGCTTTGCGAGGATCTGATTTAATTGAAGTTTCAGGGCCATACCAGCCCGCATCAAAGTGGATATAATCAATTTTATGTTTGGCAGCAAAATCCACTACTTTTTCAGCTCCTTCTGTTGTCAAAGAAACAGTTCGGATAATTTTTCCAGGTTTTATCCAGTCGGTATTTTTAATCCTGCACGAAGGATTTAAATTCAGGATAATATCATTATTTGCCAGTAAATCAGCCGGCTTTTCAGCGACCATGACCACGCGCCATGGGGTTGCAAAAGGGGTAAGATGTCTGACTTCATCAAACATTTTGCAGTGGATAATATTTTCTTCCCCTTTTTTGACTATAAATTTAGTCCTACTGTAATCCACCATTTCTGCTTCAGCCAGGCAGGCATAAAGGCCATTTTTTAAACGTAATGTTAAAGGACGTTCGGCTTCACCCGGCCAGTCCTTGATTGGTAAGCATTTATAATCCGCCTGGGCAAAAGGCGCAAACCAGCAGGTTGTATTTTTGGGGACGTTGAATGTGGTCTTTTCGCCGGATATGTTTAATTGACTGACCCCGGAATTTGAAAACGAGGGAAAAAAATAACGAAAAGCAATACCCTCGTTATATGCACGAACAATCAAATACATATTGCTATGCATACTTTTTTCGTTGACAACAAATATTTTTTCATTGAAATGGTCCCTCACAGTAGCCCTTTCTCCATAAACAGGATGCCAGACTGAATCATGTGAATTTTGCAGTACCTTGTTAATTGAAAGGTTATTTTCCCACTTGGTAATCCCCAACGAAGATTTAAGTATTACAGGTTTATTTTTATAATCTATTCTATAAAAAAGTTCATTTTGCTCGAATAAAACATAAATTTTTAAATTATTATCTGGAGATTCTGTTACAAAAGAATTTTGAGATTTTAAAAATCCGCCGCAGAAAATCAGAGAAATCAGGACGATTATAATTTTTTTACTCATGAAGAAATGAATGAATTTATGATTATTAGCTTAAATACAAGAAATCAATATTCCTATCTTACAAGAATCAAGGGCATTATAGACTATTAATCCCTTAGATATAAAAATGAAAAAGGAAAAAAGGAAATAAGTAAATAGAAGACTTAATAATAAATTATTTATTGTTAAATTCTTATCAATTTAAAATTCAAAAAAAATATTTTTCAAAAATAAAAAACGAATCCACTCAGAATAAAAATCATTCAGAGTGAATTCATTTTCAGATAATTAATTTATTTTAACTAATTATAAAGGATATGGAGCATATGGACTAATAGAGCAGGCATTATAATCAGCGCGCTGATCTGCAACAGGAGCTTTGACATCAAAGGTTATCACATAATGGCCATTGGCTTTTTTGGTGACACTTCGTATCATAATGAGAGCAAATGATTCGTTAAGAACGGAAGTAGCAGAAGCCGTAGGAACAGTATGATATCCCCACCCCAGGATAAAACCTTTATTAACTGCAGTTTCGTTAAAAGCATCTCCAACCCGGCGGTCAGCGTTCATCACATTATAATTGTTGCCTTTGGGAGCCGCTGCAATAACCGTTGAATCAATAAATTTATTCAGATCGGATTCTTTGGTAATTGCATTAAAAGCATCTGAAGTTATATAACTTTTACTTGCGGTTAACAGGCTGTAAGTAAGAGTTGTGAAACCCGTCAAATAAGGGAGGGAAGAACTGTAATAGCTGCTTGAAGCACCATAGGCATTGCAGGATACAGGCTTAGCACCACCCATATTGGCGATAAAGAAATCTATCCTGTTCTGTTTGGTTAAAGCTACATTCTGACCGAATACCGGAATGGCCTCATACAAGGAGAAAAAACATTGATTATCAGCCGGATCAGTTGACATTACCACATTGGTCAAAGTTTTTACATTTTGATCGGAAGCAACTACATTTTGAACATTAATGGTTTTACAACTTAATTTTCCTGATTTATCATAAATAGAGATGACAACAGCCATCAGGCCCTTTCTTACCGGGATATTGAGGGTGGTATCAATAGAGTTTCCGTGGATCGGAAGGCTAATTGCAGGACCAAAAACCAAATTCAAATCGCTTGCCCGTTTATTTACGACCTTATAGTTTGCAGTTAACAAACCAGAATCACAGGAACTCGTAAATTTTACAGGGATTTTTAAATAAGAATTTTCATTCAGTGAAGCATAAGTATCCTGAACGCCTTCTAAATTTACCGGATCAGTAGATACAACCGGGGCTTCATATTTTCCGCACGAAACAAGGGATAATGAAATACAGGCAAAGCAGAAAATAATAGAAAATATTTTTTTACTTTTTTTCATAATTGTATATTTTACATTTTTATATTAAACGTGCCCTTAAACAAAGGTTATGGGCACGTTTTTATAATTAATTATTTTGAGGGAACAACACCATATAGTTAGCATCAATTACAGATTGCGGTATTGGGAATAAGTTATTCCTCAAAGAACAATTATCTATTGTATTTCTACACACCTCATATCCAAAGCGTTTGGTCCGGTCGTAGTACAGTTTTAAACGGCAAAGGGTTAAAGTTCTCAATTCTTCACCATACAATTCACGTCCTCTTTCATCCAGGATATAATCAATATTTACATCACTTTGACTAACAGGTTTAGCATTGGAACGAGCTCTTACTGTATTAATATCAGCAGCAGCGCTGCCAAGGTCTCCGTATTTCATATATGCTTCAGCCCTTAACAAATATGTCTCTGCCAAACGGGCCACATAATAATCCTGTACAAAGGTGTTACTTGGATCGGTTGTATAGTGCCAGTCAGAGCCCATCTTCATCACCCTGGGAAACCATCTATTCATGGTATCAGTACGGGTAGTCAACCATTCTTTCCTGATCGTATCACCCGGATGTAATTGTACTGAAATTGTCGTGCCGTTGGCCAGTTGAATCTGCTGTGGAGCGGTTGGCCAATTTCTGGTCGGGTCAGGTAAATCCTGATAGGTAAGGTCAGGATTAGGAACCTTCAATACACGGTTTATGTTCCACTCAGCATTTCGGGTATCTTCCTTACCGGATTGACCCCATAAGTTATATATATAGTAATTAGTTGGCCTGACCCATCCAATTCCACGGCCCATCCAGTCATAGGCAACACCTTTAAATCCAAATTGGCCATTATATCCCCAGAATGCCGGCCAGAAAGCTCTTTCCTGATCGGAACGGGTGGGTAAATTACCAGGAAGTCCGCCAACTTTATTTTTATCCAGATGAATAATGAAAAGTGACTCTTTATTCCCACCCTGATAGCTAAAGTTGGTTGTACCATCTTCTTTGGTCATTTGGAACAAATCCCAATAAGGGTCTTTCCCGGCTACATTTTTTCTATAACCAAAACGGCTGGTCATCAGCTGATACACCCCGCCATCAATGACCTTACTGGCAGCATCAATAGCATTTTTATAAAGGGTTTTATCAGTACCGCCCCTTTCATCTGCCAGTGCGATATACATCTCGGAAAGGAAATGATAAGCAGCACCACTTACCAATTTTCCAACATCATTTGTAGTGGTGGGAAGATTTTCAGCGGCAAACTTAAAATCATTTACACAAAGCTCATAAACCTTGTCTCTTTTATCGCGGGTATACCCCAAACTAGGTTTAGCAACCGGTTCTGTAAGAATGGGAACATCTCCCCACATTTCCGAAAGGAATCTGTATGCAAATCCCCTAAAAAAGTGAGCTTCAGCCTGGATTTCCAATTTTTCGGCATTATTGACCCATTTCACATCCGGATTTTCAGATTGAGCCAATATGTTATTGGCATCATTAATCATTATATATTGGCGGTTAAAAAGCTCAGCAAGCCAACCTGCGTTACCGTTTAAATTTGAATAATTTGTCCATACATTTTGATCATTTTGACTGAAATTAATATCTGCACCTACTCCAAATTGAACAAAGTAGGTATCTCCATCCTTATAGATATAATTATCACGTAAAATCGAATATAAATTATTCAAACCAGTTCTGAACTGTGCAGCATTCAAATAAGCATTGTCTACAGTAAGAAAATCTGCCGGCTTTTCACGCAAGAATTCATCGTCTTTGCATCCTCCTATGAAAAGGAGAGAAAATAGTATAATAAATAAATATAAATTATTTTTCATAACAATAGATTTTATAAACAATAGTTTAACTATTTCCACTAAAAAGTCACATTTAAACCGAAAGTGATGATTTTAAATACGGGAAAACCATTAATATCAGCATAAGGAGTTCCGGTTTCAGGATCCAGTCCCTCCCAGCTTGAGAATGTCATAAGATTTTTACCCGACACATATAGTTTCAATGCGGAAAGAGGCAGCTTTTTCAATAAAGTTTTAGGAAGATTGTATGAAAATGACACATCCTGGAGGCGAACAAATTCGCGTGACTTGGGGAACCCGTAATTATAGGCAGAATTATTGTAATTAACACGGGTAACACTATTGGAAGGATGTTCAGGTGTCCAATATTGTTTATCCAACCAGTTAGCTGCTGATCCTCCATAAAGAGCATTTGGGTAATAGGCAAAACTGTTGTTGCCGATGTAGTAATTGTCTTTTCCACCGCCGGCAATATAATTGATCATGAAATACAGTTCGAAGTTATTATAGGTTAACGTATTGGAAAAGGTAAGGGTATAATTAGGCTTGTCATAACCCACAATAGTACGGTCATGTGTGGCATCAATCTTGCCGTCACCATTCAGGTCTTTAAATTTAATATCCCCAGGTTGACCTCCGTAGGTTGTCATATACTGAACATCTGTCTTTTGGATAATACCGTCCATTACATAGGTGTAGTTAGCGCCCAATGATTTTCCAATAAATAAATTATTAGAAATATCATCGTCCTCAACTCCATCTTTATTGGCATCCAGACCATATAATTTCACTACCTTGTTTCGATTCAGCCAAAAATTAAACCCTGATTTCCAGGAGAACTTGCTTGTAGAATAATTAACAGTGTTCAATTGAACTTCAATACCCTTATTGTTAATTTTTCCTATATTGTCACTTACTGTATTAAACCCATTAATAATAGGAATAGAACGGTTAAGAAGAAGATTTGTGGTATTTGAGTTATAAATATCAACCGATCCACTTAATACATTTTTAAATATTGAAAAATCAAGTCCAAAATTAAGAGCTGTAGTCTTTTCCCAATTCAAATTTTTATTGGCTAATTTATTGGGAAAAGTTGTTTTAACAGTATTTCCCCCCAACAAAATTGTTCCGGTACCCATAGTGGGGAAGGTTGCATAAGCGCCTACAGATGGATTGCCATTCTCACCATAGGATAACCTAAGCTTCAGATTATTGACAAATGTCAAATTATTCTTCACAAAAGATTCTTCGCTTGCTGTCCAGGCCAAAGCAGCAGCACGGAATATTCCATATTTATGTCCTTCGGCATAACCGGAATAACCATCTTCTCGTATAGAGAAACTGGCATGATAACGGTTTTTATACACATAATTCAAACGCGACATATAAGCCAACTGGTAAAGTTCGGAATAATCAGTATTTATCTGGTAGTTTGCAGAGTTACCCAATTCCAAGGAATTTACACCCAAAGTTGTAGTACCGGCACCTGAAAAATCCTTTGAACTGACAGACATGTTAAAATTCTTTTGTCCCTGACGCTCGGCCAATAAAGTAACATCAAAAGAATGATCGCCAAAACTATGATTATAATTGACCAAATGATTCATATACCAGTCTGTACGCCCCTGATTTTGTTTAGATCCGTTTGCTTCAATCAGATGGCCGGAAGGATCCTTTAAATCGCTCAATATCATCGTATTGACAAAATAATTTTCGTCCTGGAAATTTGCAGAATGTCCCTCCCAACGGTTTAAGGAATAATTGAATGTATAGGAAAGTCCCTTTACCCAGGGAACATCGATCCGGGCGAATGTAATTCCCCTGTAATTCTGGTTCCGGTCTTCATTGTATTGCTGAGTTTGCCATAAAGGATTGGAAGTGGTTGTCTGTCCCTGAGGATAACGTTCAAGCCAGCTTGTAAAATCTCCAAATCCGGGATTTGTAGTACCCCTGTCATGAACATATTTATATGAATACGGACTATCAATGGTTCCTATGCGCAATTCAGCAGCAACCCCATCCGCATTTTTACTGGTCATATCCAGGTTAACGCCCACTTTTAACCAATCGGTTATTTTAGTTTCGACCTTAGCACGAACAACGAATTTTTTAAATTGATCACCGACCACAATTCCCTTTTGATCCATATATTCTCCGGAAATGTAGTAATTGGAATGTTGGGTCAATCCGGAAACACTGACACTGTAATTTTTAAATGGAGCAACCCTGGTAACTTCATCGTACCAATTGACTGTATGATTTGTATTATAGGCTTCCAATTCATAGGGAGCCAGGTTTGAATTCAAATCGTAAGTACTATTGGGATTATCAGCCAGGAACCTGTCTTTTCTCAATTGTATATATCCTGGGCCGTCCAACATCTTAGGACGATTGGTAGGACTTTGTATCCCCTCATTAATACTCAACTGTACGGTTGGTTTGTCTGTTTTACCACGTTTGGTTGTAATTTGAATAACCCCATTGGCAGCCAGAGATCCATAAATTGCAGAAGCACTTGCATCCTTTAAAACATCAACAGAAGCAATATCTGCAGGGTTAATTTCATTAAAACTGCCAATATAAACCACCCCATCCAAAACAATCAGCGGGGTATTTGAAGCTTTTATTGAATTTTGCCCACGGATGCTGAAACTCGGATTACTTCCGGCAGCATTTACAGTACCCACATTGAATCCGGGCATGGAACCTTTGAGCGCATCCAAAACATTAACATTAGGTAAAGTAGCCAATGCGGAATTCTCTAACCTGACAGAAGCAATAGCACCAGTCAGGTCTTTTTTCTTCTGTGTTCCATAACCTACGACCACTACTTCTTCTAATTTTTGAAGATTCTCCACCATCGTAACGGTAATATTATTTGAAGAACCCACATTAATTTCCTGCTGCTGATAACCCAAAGAGTTAAATATCAGCATACTGTTGGACGCAGCTTCTATACTGAACAACCCATCAGCATCTGTAATTGTACTTTTTTCTTTTTCTCCTTTAATCAACACATAAACACCGGCCATAGGGGCTCCCTTGCTATCCACAACTTTCCCGCTTACTTTTTTGGGTTGCTGCAATTTCAGGGATGATGTCACATTACCCAATACCGTTGCCTGAAAAAATACTATAAGGATAAAAAATAAAGTATAACTAAAAAATTTCTTCTTATTTTTTTGTAGAAATTTCATAATATTAAATTTTGTTTCATTACTTAATTTTAGTTTAAGGCAAAGTTTTTCATTTTTCTTAACAAAGTTCAAATTCACCTTGTGGACCTGACCTTTAAAGTTTTTTCCGTTTTTTCTCTTCCCGAATTAATGATTTAAGGTTAATTATTTTCATTCTTTTATAAAAAAAGACAATGCATTTGAAGTTTTTTACATGTTTTA
>JAUZOH010000092.1 GCA_030706565.1 Bacteroidota bacterium
TCCTGAAAAAACCACTTCAGGAGATATAGGAAAATTATTTACCTATATGTTGTACAACGACAGGGTAAGGCCTACTTACTGGGATTACGCCACTTTCGTAACCGGTGTAACCGGCAAATACTCACAACTTTTAGGAATAGTGACCGGTAATAAAATGTATGAACCCTCCACTGGATATAACCAGGATCGTTGGAATTCATATTATACCAGCGGAATCATGAACCAATACCGGGAAATTCAGAAGAATTACAATAAACTAACTGATGACCAAAAGAAGGAACAATTAATTTTTGTACAACTGGCTAAAATCGTTTTGGATGACCAGACCGCACAGATGGTTGATTTATGGGGAGATATTCCGTTTACCGAAGCAGGCCAGCTGAATGCAACGAATACGTTGATAAATGGGAAATTCGATGATGCAGCGACCATTTATAACACGTTGATCAGCGATTTAAAAGACATCAACACTTTCCTCTCTACTGCAACCTTGACTACTGCTGTCAGACAAAGCTTAACCACTCAGGATATTCTTCTTAAGGGTGATTTGACCTCGTGGAGAAGATATGCAAATTCACTGCGCTTAAGGTTATTGATGAGAATCTCTAATGTCAGTGAAAATACTGCCAAGACAGAAATAACTGCAATGTTAAATAACACTTCGGATTATCCTATGGTTGAGAACAATGCAGAAGATATCCTGTTGAACATGAATCCTACTGCCTTTTCCTCGGAAGGAATGAGAGACGGCTTAACAGACGGAGCAACCTCAAGCGGGCCTATTGCACCCACCTACATGTTGGAGACAGTGATGGTAACCAATAATGACCCAAGGATTCCTGTTTTTTGGGATCCCGGAACTAATGGTTATGTAGGATTATCTACCACACTGACCTCAAGTCAACAGGAGAACCTGATTGCCAACCGTCAGGTCGCAACTATTGATACGGCCACATTTATACAGAATTATAATGTACCGGGCGTACTGTTCACTGCTGCTGAAGTTAGTTTCTTAAAAGCAGAAGCATACGAGAGATGGGGACTGGGTACTGCCCAAACAGCTTACGAAACCGGAATCAGGCAATCTATTGAATTTTATTATAATATAAACCAGTCAGCTGTATTTGTTGGCTTCTCCAGGAATCCGCTTGCAACTCCAACAACATCAACGGTTAATGCATTTATTGCCGCTACCGGAATTGCATATACCGGGACGCCAACAGAAAAACTACACAAGATATGGACACAAAAATGGTTAAACTTCTTTATCCTTCAGGCCGGGCAAGCCTGGGCTGAAGTAAGAAGAACAGACTATCCCCTATTGCCATTTGCTATAGATGCTTCGATTAGTAATGCGCAACAGCCTCCTCATCGCCTGCTTTATCCAGATACGGAGAAAAGCTATAACACGGCCAATTATTCCAAGGTTCAAAGTCATGATACGAGAGACTATAAGATTTTCTGGGATTTAAATTGATTGTGCAGGACTCTGAAAAAGAAGGCCTGGCTGAAAATCAGCCAGGCCTTCTTGCTTTTTATTATTTTACCTATCCGTTTTTTTATCGCACCCTTAAAACTTACTGTTTTTCAAATATTTCTGATTTTGGCCTGTCTTTTAGGGCACTGCCAAAATTCCTGTTGGGTCTGGGGCCCATGGTAAATTCCAACAGGCCTCCCTTTCTGAGTTCCGAATAGGTTATATACGAGCGAGTAAACGGTTTTCCATTCAACCTGACCGACTGGATATAAATGTTCTTTTTGCTGTTGTTAACGGTTTTTATCGTGAACAGTTTTCTCTGGGGAAATTGAAGAGTCACCTCATCAAATATGGGGCTGCCAAAAACAAAAGCGGTATTAGCCGGATTGACAGGGTAAAAACCAATAGCTGAAAGGATATACCAGGCAGACATTTGTCCGCAATCATCATTTCCACATAAACCGTCTGTTTTATCCGAATATAATCCATAAAGGATTTTCCTTACAATCTCTGCTGTTTTCCATTGCCTGCCGGCATAAGGATACAGGTATGCAACATGATGGCTGGGTTCATTGCCATGGGCATATTGCCCGATAAGGCCGGAAATATCAGGGGGTGCATTAGTCCCCAATTCCCCTTTAACCACAAAAAGGCTGTCCAGCTTAGCAACAAAAGGCTTTTCGCCGCCAAACAACCGGATCAATCCTTCGACATCCTGCGGTACCAGCCAGGTGTATTGCCATCCGTTACCTTCGGTATAATCCTTCCATTCCTTCCCGGATATCATTATACTGGGTTCAAAAGGATTAAAGGGTTCACGGAATTTACCATTATCAAGTTTGGCCCGCATAAATTTTGTTTTAGGATCAAAATACCGTACATAGGATGAAGCCCGCTTTGCATAATTGGCATAATCGGTAGTCTGCCCCATTTTTCTTGCCATTTGTGCAATGCACCAGTCAGAAATAGAATATTCAAGGGCTTTTGCCACTGATTCAGGTTCCAGATCAGCCGGAATATAACCTTTCTGCTTCACATATTTCATCCCGTAATCATCCCGTGTAGAAGAAGCTTTCATGGCCTGCAAGGCCAATTTGGGGTCAAAACCTGTAAACCCTTTAAAATAGGCATCGGCAATAACAGGAACAGCGCTATACCCCACCATGCAATCGGTTTCATTCCCCATCAGGTGCCAAATAGGCAGTTTCCCCTGCTGCTGGTATATGGCCAACATAGAATTTACGAAATCACTGACCCTTTCAGGCTGAACCAGTGTATATAAGGGATGTGCAGCCCGGTAGGTATCCCATAAAGAAAAGACGGAATAATTTTGAAAACCCACACCGTGATGTACCATTTTATCTGCACCTCGGTAATCCCCATTGTGGTCGTTGAATAAAATCGGTGTAGTATATGAATGATAAAGGGCAGTATAAAATGTTCTTAAGTCAGCGGTATTTTTACTATTTGCCTTTACCTTTCCTATTTCGGCATTCCAGGCTTCATGTGCTTTTTGAACTACGCCGTTGAAATTCCATCCGGGGATTTCTGCCCGAATATTGTTCAACGCATTCTCTTCACTGACGGGAGAAATGCCGACCTTTAGCAAAATCTTTTCTCCTGAAGAGGTCGAAAAATTTAATACTCCGGTAATTTTCTTTCCTGTGGCAAAATCTCCGTTTATTGATTTTCCGCCATCAAATAAGTGGATATCACCAACCGGTTTGGATAGCCTGATGGCAAAATACAACCGCTGATCTTTTGCCCAACCTGTTGAAAAACGGTATCCCACAAAGGTGGTATCATCGACTTTTTTGAAAGACGTCTCCACCGGCTGATCCCAGCCTATCCCTTCCTCAAGATTGATGGCTATATGAGCCTGTTGCGCGGCAGGAAATGTATACTGATGAAAAGCCACACGCTCTGTGCAGGTCAATTCAACCCGGACCTCATAATTTTTCAATAAAACCGAATAATAACCTGCCCTGGCAATTTCATCGTGATGACTGTATTTTGAAGCATAGCCGGAAAAAGGATGATCTACAGTTCCGGGCGAAGATTTTAATTCTCCCGTATAAGGGGAAATCAACACATCCCCCAGATCCCCGATGCCCGTTCCGCTCAAATGTAGCTGCGAAAAACCCGTAACAATGCTGTCAGAATAATGATAACCCGAACACCAGTCCCAGCCTTTAACATAATTTGTCGGCCCTACCTGTACGGCACCAAAAGGGACATTGGCCCCCAAAAATACGTGCCCGTGGCCTCCTGTACCTATGTAGGGATCCACGTATTTTGTATAATCAGTCTTTTGGCCGGAAACATCGGGATTCAACAGAAAAAATAAGGAAGCGAGAAGAAAAACCGCATTGACAAATGATTTTGCTTTCATAAATAATTAGTTTTATAAGAAATATCTAACTTCTGTATGCAATTTCCCCTTCAGCGATCCGTCAACTGAGGGATCATTGTTTTTAACTACAAATGTTCACAAAGAAACTCTGAATCATCTTGAACCATGAAATTATCTCGAACTTCATCAAACTGTTTCAAACCATCTCAAACTTTTTTAACCCCCTTAAACCACAAAGTTCACAAGGATTCCACAAGGTTCACTATTTTTATGTTCTTTAGAAAATTGCCTCCTATACATGATAATTTATTTTCCAACATCCATTCAATCATTTAAACAAACGCCAATTATAAAAACGTATTAGGCAATATTCAACAAATCCGGATAATTATGCGCAACCTTCAGGATCAACTCCCCAAAGAATGAATTTGCCCAGGCAAACCAGCTTCTGGTAAATTTTTCAGGATTATCCTTATGGAAAGTCTCGTGCATGAATCCTGTGCCGGCATGAGTTTTTTTCAATGTCTGCAGGCAATATCTGATTTCTTCCTTATCGTCCGAAGTAATTGCCTGCATGATGAGGCTAAGGGGCCATATCATTTCTTCACCCACATGAGGGCCTCCAATGCCGGCACCGGCCTTACCCTTAAAAAACCAGGGATTATCAGCGGATAATACAAATTTTCTTGTATTCCTGTATAGAGAATCCGATGGCTGCAAACAGCCCAGATATGGCAAGGAAAGTAAGCTAGGGGTATTTGCATCGTCCATAAACAGTTGATTTCCAAACCCGTCGACTTCAAAAGCCAGAATTTTACCGTAATTCAGATGCTCTGAAACAGCGTAACCCTTTAACGCATTTTCGACCCGTACTGCAAGATTCTTGCAGTCGCTTGCAAAGCTTTGATCGTTTTTAATTACGGAGAACATTTCGGCCATCTGCCTCAAGGTCACAACAGCGAAATAGTTGGATGGGACCAGGAACGGGAAGGTAGTGGAATCATCCGACGGCCTGAAAGCAGAACAAATTAATCCAACCGGTTTCACGGGGTTTCCATATCCCCCTCCGGTAACTGTATCGGTTGCTTTCTCGGTAATCCTCATAAAATGATAAGGCCCTTTCCCTTTAATACGCAGCTGTTCAGTAAAAGTGGAAAGGATTAACCTTAAAGCAGCTTCATAGGAAGGAGTAAAAAATGAACTGTCACCGGTTTGCTTCCAATAATGATAAGCCAGCCGGACCGGATAACACAAAGAATCTATTTCCCATTTGCGTTCATGTAATTCGGGCTTCATATCAGTAAGGTCCTTATCAAATTCGCTTCCTTCAGCATTTTTATTAAATGCATTTGCATAAGGATCAATGGCGATGCATTTCCCCTGCCGGTTGATAACACCCAGTATTAATTTTTTAAGGGCAGGATCTTCATTTACGAAAGGTAAGTAAGGCCATACCTGGGCTGTAGAATCCCTGAGCCACATGGCGTGAATATCCCCGGTGATGACAAAAGTATCGGGATGCCCATTAATTTCCTGGTATTCTACTGTGGTATCCAGGGTATTGGGAAAGCAATTTTCAAACATCCAGGCAAGTTCAGGATCCTTGATCTGAGCTTTTGTTTTCAAAATCACCTTTTCAATTGCCTTACTGGTAAATTTACGTTTCCCTACAGACGGCCGCTTCGATACGAAATTATTGCCAGAGTACATTCCTTTGGCAAAAGCCGGGACAGTCAATATTGCTGCAGAAGCGATACCGGTCTGCGAGATAAATTTTCTTCTGTTCATCATATTCTTTTCTTTTTGAAGTCAAATTAAATCATAAACTAATTAACAAGGATTTGTAAGTATTATTTTTTTCTGTTTTACTTGATTAAAAATTGCTTTTTTAAAGGAAAATCTTCCGAGTTTTTCCCTACCATAACAGAATATTGTCCTTTATACAATTTCCATTTCCCTGTGGTCAAATCCCACTTCTGCAATTCAGAAACAGGTATACTTAGTTTCACTTCAGCAGTAGTCCCTTTTAGAATGCTTACCCGCTTAAATGCTTTTAGTTCCTTTAATGGCATACGTTCTATCTGGGGATATGCGATATAAGCCTGAACCACCTCATCGCCATCAAAGTAACCGGGATTTTGAACCTGAACAGTCATTTGTACCGTATCACCGGAAACATAGCTGCGTTTGGGTTCAGTTTTCCAACTATAACTAAATGAAGTATAGCTTAATCCGAAACCAAACGGATACTGGACTTTACCTGAGAAATAGCGGTAAGTCCTGCCTTTCATCGCATAGTCCTTAAAATCCGGCAGGTCGTTGACCGATCGATAAAAAGTTACAGGCAAACGCCCCGATGGGGATACTTTTCCAAAAAGGATATCTGCCAGGGCCGATCCTCCCTGCTCTCCCGGATACCATGCAAGGATGATTGCATCAGCATAGGGCTCAATAGCAGCAATATCGACCGCGCTGCCAGCAGTAACCACCGCAATGACAGGCTTATTGCTTGCTTTCCTCAACTGTTTCAAAAAAGCGATATGGGCAGCAGGAAGTTCTAATGTCGCCTTATCCCCTCCGGATACAGAAAGGAAGGCATCTCCTTCCTCCCCTTCCAGTATGGGAGTAAGGCCAATCACGGCAATGGTGGCATCACAGCCTGTCGATGCCCATATACCGCCAAAATGGACTGTATCCGCATCGTTGCATCCGAGATCATACTGCACATCCGTTGCAGGCCCAGCCTCCCTGGTAATGCCCTCGGCAAAAGTAACCATATTGCCCGATATTCCGTGGTAATTACCCATCAAAGCATCCAGCGAGGATGCATTTGCGCCGGCTACCAATAGGGAAGCGTAATGATCCTTTTGCAAAGGCAGGACTCCATTGTTCTTTAGCAAAACCATGCTTTGTTGGGCAACTTTTCTGGCCAATGCGACATGTGCAGCATTGTGCACACTGTCGGCACCATAATTTTTATAAGGGACAATTGAAGGGTCGTCAAAAAAACCAAGTTTCATCTGGGTACGGAGATTAGGCCTCAAAGCCTGGTCAACCTCCTGTTCGGTCAGCAGGCCTTTTTGAACAGCAGTCAATACATCATCCTGCAGTATATTTGCACAATCCAGGTTGACACCGGCTTTGACAGCTGCTGCTGCCACTTCCAGCCTTGTCGGGATGACCTTATGCCGCAGCCAGATATCATCGAGGGCCCAGCAGTCGGTTACCACATGGCCCTTAAAATGCCATTCATTTCTGAGTATATCCTGCAGCAATGTCTGTCCGGTGCAACAGGGCTGGTTGTTGAGCCGGTTATATCCACACATGACTGCTTCAACACCCGAATCCACCAGTTTTTTAAAAGCATAGAGATAAGTCTCGCGCAGGTCTTTATCGTCAACAATGGCATTAAAACTATGCCTTTCTGCTTCGGGGCCACTGTGAACGGCAAAATGCTTGGCACAGGCAGCGGTTTTGAGATAGTGCGGATCATTACCCTGCAATCCTTTGACAAAAGCCGTTCCCATGGAAGCGGTCAGGAAAGGATCTTCGCCGTATGTCTCCTGCCCCCTTCCCCATCTCGGATCCCGGAAAATATTGATGTTGGGCGTCCAAAATGTAAGTCCCATATATTGCAGGCGCCGGCCCATAGCAGTTGTAAGATTGTACTTTGCCCTTGCCTCGGTTGATATTGCTGAGGAGACCTGAACAATAAGCCCTTCGTTAAAGGTTGCAGCCATGGCTATAGCCTGCGGGAAAACAGTAGCTTCACCTCCCCGGGCAATGCCATGCAATGCCTCATTCCACCAGTTATAGGCAGGTATCTGCAAGCGCTGCACTCCCGGACTGTTGTAACCCAGCAACGAAACCTTTTCATTTAGCCGAAGCAGGTGCAACAAATCATCCACACGGGCATCAACAGAAGCTTCATGATTTCGAAACAGGGGCTGCTGTGCAAACAGGCTTCCTGTTAAAAAAACCAATATCCCGATAAAAACAAATCGAATTTTCATCATTCCGTTAATTTTTAAAATGAACCATCCTAAATTCACATAGTTATTTTACAGAAATGTTCTGTTCGCGCACATTCCATCCCCTGAGCGAAACCACTGCCTTATCGGTCAGTTTTGAGGGCGTATATTCTATAGTAATCGATTTCTCTTTACCCGGTAAAACGGAAATGTAGTTATCGCTGTAAAAAACCGGCAAGATTCTCTTGAATTTTTTACCATCTACCAGTGAAATCCTGTTAAAGAAAGCCACAGGGCCATTTAGGGGATTTGTAATTTTTACCTCAATTTTTCCCCGTGAAACTTTTTCAGCCTCAACATTCACAAGGGCAGCAGACATTTTCCGAAGGCCAGAATAATTACCTGTTGAATCGGGCAACCAGTAAAGATTCTCACTATAAATCTTCTGGCGGGCATCACTCAGGCTTAAAAAAAGGAAAAGGCCTTTATCTTTACCCAACTGATCAACAGCTTGTTTTACAGGGAAAAATTTCTGAACCGAAACAGGGCTCACCTCAATCATAAGCCGGTTAAGTGGAAATTCCATGCCCTTCATGTCATATAATTTCACTTCAAGCATCAGGTCGTGATAGGCGAAAAAAGTATTGTTGACGACAGAGACCATGCCATCTGCCGGATTACACATTACATGCAGGGGTTCACATCCATGATGCAATCCATACAAACAGGCATTAGGATCAAGGTAATAATCGTACATCTGTCCGCGTAAGGCTGTCCATGGATTTTGCGTCTTCCAGATGATAAAGCCCGTGTACCAATCCCAGGCATGGGAACTGAAACCTTCCCCAAGGGCACGGTACTGCTCATAATTTACCAACTGGGCTTTATCCCCAAAATCTTTTATATCTTCAGTTTTGCCATAAAGGTCAATATATTTGCCGTATCCCAAATCTTTATGATAAACCCAAACAGAATCAATTTTCCCAGTGGAATATTGAGGAACAGTCAGATTTTTCGCGGGAATAAAACGTTCCAGGGATTCATAATCACCCGTACCGACAGAACCTACTTCGGAATTAAAAGGGAAAGTCCGTTGTTCCCAAAAGCTGGTGACAGGCTGGATTGTATAAGGCCCATCGCCATTCCCGCCTGTGGAATTATAGGACATGCTGTCGCAGTTTGAATAAGGGAAAAAATAACGGGTACCGTCCAGGGCAGGAAGTAAGGAATCCTTCATGGCCATTAATAAATCTTCAGGAGGTGTGATTTCATTCCCCCCGCACCAGAATGCCAGCGAAGGATGGTTGCGGATCATCTTTACCTGATCGGCTAAAGTTTCAAGCAACAATTTATGATCATCCGGATATTGCCTCCTGGTCCATTGGTCTTCCTTTTTCATGGGATCAACCCATTTGCCGTTGCAATCACCCGAAAACCAGAGATCCTGAAACACCAGCAAACCATATTTATCGCAAGCTTCATAAAATTCGGGACGCTCAGTCAGTGCACCGCCCCAGATGCGAATCAGGTTTAAATTCATGTCCCTGTGAAAGCGGATTTCCGCATCATAACGTTCAGGACTCAGGCGGAGCAGGGCATCGGAGACTATCCAGTTTCCCCCTTTGATGAAAATTTTCTGTCCATTGACCGATACCTGCCTGCTTTGGGTATGATCGTTCCAAGTGGTCCGGATTTCACGAATCCCGGTTTTTATCTCCTCCTGATCCAAAATTTCCCCATCCCCTCCAACAAACTGGAATAACATATTGTACAATGGATGATCCCCATAACCGTTTGGCCACCAAAGCCGGGGATTTTCCAAAGAATAATCAGGTAATGAAATTTCAACAGTGGATTTGGGTTGAAGGGAAACCTCCTTCTTGATTACCGCTCCTTCAATGAGGTACCTTAATGTACCTGATAAAATTTCATTGTTGGGATTTTCAATTTCGCAGGAAGCTTTAATTATTGCAGGAACAGACTGCTTTCCTGGAAGACGTTTTCCGGGAACCAAGGTAACCACATGAGGATTCCTGAGGTCAATGGAAATGGTTTTTTCGACGGTAACCTTATCCCAGATGCCGGTGTTTCTGTCCCTGACAGGTTGAATCCAATCCCAGCCGGCGACATACTGATGGGATACATTGCGGGCAATAGTTCCGTCGCCTCCCTGGCCTCCATTGGGATTGCCCGCCGGATTTACCGGATAGACGATAACTGCCAGCCGATTCTTACCATTTGCCGAAAGAAAAGAAGTGATGTTATAATTTTGGCGCAGAAACATGCCATAATGAGTTTCCCGGTTCAGTTTATGCCCGTTGAGAAAAACGTCGCAGCCATAATTTACGCCACGAAGGTGAAGCCAAACTTGTTCCTTGTCGTTATTCACCTTTTCATTAAAATCGTTGACAAACCAGTAGGTATAATAATCACGGCCCGTGTCATATATATCCGGAATTTTTTTGTTGTTCATCCCATAAAAAGGGTCAGGAATCAAATGTTGGTTTAAAAGTGTGGCAAGTACCGTTCCGGGAACCACAGCAGGCATCCAGCCTGATATATCATAGGCAGGATCAGAAAGTCTTTCCCCTGCTACCTTTACCATTTTTATATTGATGCACTTCCAATTGCTGTTCAGTTCATAATACTTTTGAGCACTGAGGGTAGCCAAAGAAATAAACAACAGAAAAATGAGGGTACACTTTTTCTTTTGCATGATAAATAGTTTAGGTTTTATTTACGATTTTCCTATCAAAATTAAGCAAAAATGAAGTATATAAGTAATCGGGCAAGAAACAAAAAAAGATTTTATTAAACTAAAGCCCAAAATCCCAAATCATTTTTACTCATTGAATTAAAAATTTTTGTAACTTTCTTTTCAAATGGGAAAGTTCTTAATTTTTTATTTAAAGTATTTGATTTACAGATTTATGAAAAACGTATTTCAAAATATTTTTGCAAAACCATCTCCAAAAACAGCACATAACCTTTTTTAATCTTTCAACTCGTAATGAATAACTGAAAAATTACGTGATAGCTGATACCTCTATAAAAGATTTCAATGATTAGATTGAAATTATTCCGAAGCCTTTAATTAGGTCTATATAAAATTGGTAATCCTTTCCCTTCTGAGATATGAATCAATAAACCCATGAAATATAAAAGGAAAAAATTATCAATTTTTAACTTAACGGCAGATCCTTTCTAATAAAAAAATGGGGTCATTTTTTTAAATGAATGCGAGGGTTGAAATCAACGATAGACCATTAAAGTCTAAATATTCCTATAACATATGACAATATAAAACTTTAACGAAAAAATATCTGATCCGGCAAATCCCATAGTACTATAAATGCCCTATAAAATTTAACTAATTAAAAATTCCGTCTATGGACTAAAGATTCAAATTCAAAAACCGGGAAACACCAGGTGTATTCCCTTCAGGTTTAAATTTTTAAGCCGAAGAATTTAGTATCGTTGTAGAGACTTTCATTTTGCGAAATGTTTAATTTTTAACTTTAATAAAATATGAAAAGAAAACTAAAATTACCATTTTCCGCTAAGTCATTTACAAAAATCAGACTGATGATGAGACTATCTGTTTTGATCTGCATGATCACAGCAATTCATATATCAGCAATGACTTATACTCCAGCCTCCCGGATAAGTATAAAATTGAGAAATACCAACATTCGTCAAACTTCCTGGGGAACAGGGCAAAGTCAAGGTTTAACATTCCTCTTCAATGAAAATGCCCCTGGTCCTGAAATTAAAATATTCCTGCAAAGGCTGAAAGTAAGCGGCACGGTTAGCGATGAAGCAACCGGCGAAACTTTACCCGGAGTAAGCATTCATGTAGAAGGCTCACAAACCGGGACAATCACCGATGTAAACGGGAAATACAGCATAGAGGTACCGGATGCCAATTCGATATTGCTATTCTCCATTGTGGGTTATCGTACTGAAAGAATTTCTGTTTCCGGGCGAACAACTATTGATGTTAAATTAACCTCTGAAGAAAAGAAGCTGGAAGAAATAGTTGTAGTAGGTTATGGTACCCAGAAGAAAGTCAATTTAACCGGGGCTGTTTCTTCGCTAAATGGCGACAATGTTGCCCAAAAGCCTGTTACCCAGCTTTCTGCTGCTTTACAGGGACTGGCTCCTGGGGTTACGATTACTCAAAGTACCGGTCAGCCGGGTGTTGATGCCGGCACCATCCGTATCAGGGGTGTTGGAACCTTGAATAATAATAATCCACTCGTTTTGGTTGATGGAGTTGAATATGATATCAACAATGTAGATGCAAATGATGTAGAAAATATTTCCATACTTAAAGATGCAGCAGCATCCTCAATTTACGGTGTCCGGGCTGCAAA